>NZ_CATNHG010000075.1:0-177520 GCF_950097965.1 Bacillus sp. T2.9-1 | reverse complement strand
ACAAGGACTGGGGAGACAGACTTTTGTAGTAGTCAAAGCTACAGGAGATGATAGAAATCCCCCAAATGATCCTAAGACCATTATCTAGGGACATCACGAAAAGTCCACCCTTTGGAAAACTTTTTCAGATAGTGGGGGGCTAGCCCCCCACTATCTGAACTAACATCTATAGAATTATCAAAGAACAATATTTTAATTGGAAATTACCTCGAAAGAGGACTATAAACTTACTATACGAGGAGATACATTATATGAAATTAGTAGAAAATATAAAACAACGATTAAAGTTCTTACAACTTACAATCAAATTGCAAACCCGAACCTAATTAAAGTAGGACAGAAAATCAAAATACCTTCCACACAAGCTGTTTATTATGTCGTAAAAAAAGGAGATACCGTCAGCCAAATTGCGAAGACTTTTCATACAAGTGTTAGTAAAATAGAGAAATGGAATCAATTGAAGGATGTTAATAAAATATACCCAGGACAAAAACTAAGAGTAGGATAAGCTTTTAGCTATCTTACTCTACTTTCTCCTGTAATAAAAAGAGTAGTGTGTACACAAAGGCAAGGTAAATCTTTATACATATTTACCTTATTTATGAATGTGAAAAAAGTTATCTATATGATCAGCTTTCTTCTCCTGCACAAAGACATATATTCGAAAACTCAATTAAATAAAAAAAGAGTCGTATCACTTAAAAGCTAAATTAGAGAATGTTTGTCTTTAATGATTAGCTATTTCTTTTTGTCAAAATCCATAGAAAAAGGAGGTAATCAATTGATTACCTCCTTTTTCAGCCGCATTTGCCGCTTAGATGTATGGAGTTTCAAAACCTGCTCCACCAGGTGGGTGTTCGCAAAAGCTCTCATCATATGTCCTAATGACAAATGGCATTAGGCCTGCTGATCCTTCTTTAATATAGAACTCCCTAATTATCGATAAAGGTTGAAACTTCATACGATAACGTACAACGCAGCTTCTATGGTTTTATCATACATGAATTTCTTTCGGAAAGCAAATGGTAAAATTAGGATGTCACTTTTAAGTATTAAGCACGAGAAACGTAGCTTGCTTCAGCTGTGTTAATAATCAAACGATCCCCTTGATTAACAAAGAAAGGAACTTGAACAGTTAATCCTGTTTCCATCACTGCAGGTTTTGTACCACCAGATGCCGTATCTCCCTTAATTCCAGGTTCTGTTTCAGTAACTTCTAATACAACCGTATTTGGAAGCTCTACACCTAGAGTTTCGGATTGATACATCATAATATGGACTTCCATATTTTCTTTTAAGAATTTTAGTTCGTATTCGATTACAGAAGCAGAAAGCTCAATTTGGTCATAAGATTCTACATCCATAAATACGTGCTGGTCACCATTAGCATATAGATATTGCATTTTGCGATTGTCAATTTGCGCTTTTGCAACTTTTTCGCCAGCTCTAAATGTTTTTTCTTGAACAGCTCCAGTACGTAAATTCTTTAATTTAGAGCGAACAAACGCTGCTCCCTTACCAGGCTTAACGTGTTGGAAATCAAGTACGCGCCAAATTCCACCGTCTACCTCAATTGTTAAACCTGTCTTAAAATCGTTTACTGAAATCATGCAGTAATCCTCCTATAAAATAATCAGTTCCTTAGTTGAATGGGTTAAAGCTTCATTATGATTATTTGTTATTATTGTATCATCTTCAATACGCACTCCACCAAGTCCTGCGATATAAATACCTGGTTCCACTGTTACGACCATACCTGGTTCTAGAGGAGCATTATTTCGGAAGGATAAATTAGGTCCTTCATGAACTTCTAGCCCAATTCCGTGACCTGTAGTATGTCCAAAATATTCCCCATAGCCTTTTTCAGTTATGTAATCACGAGTCAGTGCATCTGCTTGGACACCTGTTATTCCTGGTTTAATGCCTTCCATTCCCTTTAGTTGAGCTTTTAATACGATATCATAAATCTCTTTTAATTTCTCATCTGGGTTACCGATAGCAATGGTTCTCGTAATATCTGATACATAGCCATTATAATAAGCACCGTAATCTAATGTAATAAAATCACCAGCTTCAATTACTTTGTCGGTTGCAACACCATGTGGCAATGCAGATCTTGTCCCTGATGCAACAATTGTATCAAAGGAGGATGAAGTGGCGCCTAATTTTCTCATAAAAAACTCTAATTCATTCGAAACTTCCAATTCTGTTTTCCCTACCTTAATAAAATCAAGGATATGGGTGAAAGCAGCATCAGCAATCTTAGCAGCTTCCTTTAATATCTTAATCTCTTCATTAGTCTTAATCAAGCGTAACTTTTCAATTATACCTGAAATTGGCACTAATTCTCCTTTTACAACAGATTCTAGCTCCTTATATTGAGTAAAGGTTGTATAATCTTGTTCAAAAGCTAGTTTCTTTATTCCCAATTTCTCTGCTTGACTTGCAACCTCTTGAAGAATTGCCCCTTTATGCTGAATAACTTCGAATCCACTGCATTGATTTCCTGCCTGTTCCACATAACGGAAGTCTGTGATAAATAAAGCTTTCTCTCCGCCGATTAATACAGCTCCTGAAGATCCTGTAAAATTACTAACATAACGTCTGTTATATGTACTTGTTATTAAAATACCATCTGCTCCAACTTCTGCTAGTGCTTCTCTTACTCTTTTAAGTTTCTCCATTATAACCCTCTCCCTTATTTTATACACTTGCCTAGAGGCACATGCTTTCTATAGCCTTAACAACTTCTAGATAAGGTAAAAATCTGAATGATGAAAAAAGTACACTCATGAAATTATTTTAACATAAATACTTTTATAATACAGGCAAAATAGCTAGCAAATAAAGATTTTAGACACCCTAACTAGCTAAATAAAAGCCTTGAGTAAGAGGGCATAACCACTTTTCAAGAAATTAAGAAAATGATTTTATTGCCCTTCATTACCTGTTAAATTAGTTGACGGCTTTTTTTCCTTCCATTCTTTTAGTTGAATTTCACTTTCTTCATAAGAGATTGTATAACCCACAAATACACCATAAAGGGCATATAAACATGCGGAAAAAATGATTGTATCCCTTTTCAGCTCTAGAAATGGGGCCATGCTTGGAAATATAGGGTTTAAAATGACAAAAACACAAATAAACAATGCAATCCCATATCCAATTCCTATATAGATGGTTTTAAATTTCCTTAGCATCAAATAGTAAGCAAATGCTGCTCCAGTTGAAAAAAAACCTATGAAGACGATACTGATTACCGTTCCAAGCCAGCCATATTTCCAACTGCCAATCGCCCAAGGCTCTAAGAGGATATTAGGGCGTATTTCTGTAAAATGAAAAACATATCCTATGTACCCAATAAGCGACCAGAATATCCCTCCAAACATGCCTGTCCAAATTACTAAGGCGATAAAAGACATCGGTCTTCCTTTTTCATGTGATTGTTGTTGATTATCCATAATGTCCACCTCCAACCCTAGTATGTCCCAATCCTTTTCTTTCCTTGCATGTTTATCTTAGCGTTTGATTAAAAGGTTTATTCACAAAGGATGGGATGTCTTGCTAGTGGTTTTTTGAATTTTTTAGTAATATGGTATTAGGGGATATACAACCATAAAAATCTTACAGATGAAAAAATTAAGTTGTTTTCACCTAAATTATCCTGAGGTTGGTGCTGTTATACATGTCAAGTGAACAAAAACCATTATACGGAGGTCAGGCAGTTGTAGAAGGTGTGATGTTTGGTGGAAAACATCATTATGTCACAGCCATAAGACGCAAAGATCAGACTGTTGATTATTTTCATCTTCCTAGAACGTATAATACCAAGCTAGCAAAATTAAAAAAAATACCATTTTTACGAGGTATTATTGCCATTATTGAATCAAGCGGAAATGGAACAAAGCATTTAAATTTTTCAACGGATCGCTATGATGTTGATCCTTCTGAAGATTATAAATTGGAAGAACAAGAGCCTTCTAAAGTATCCATGATTTTAGGAGTAGCAGTTCTTGGTGTACTTTCCTTTTTATTTGGAAAATTCATTTTTACGCTTATTCCGACTTTCCTAGCAGCTATGTTTATGCCGATTATTTCTGGACATGTTGCGCAAATACTATTAGAAAGCTTTTTTAAGCTAATTCTTTTACTTGGATATATTTATTTTGTCTCACTGACTCCTATTATTAAAAGAGTCTTTCAGTATCATGGTGCTGAACATAAAGTTATTAATGCATATGAAAGTGGGAAAGAATTAACAATAGAAAATGTACAATCGGCTTCAAGGTTACATTATCGCTGTGGATCAAGTTTTATTCTGTTCACGGTAATTGTTGGGTTATTTCTCTATTTATTTTTCTATCCAGACAACCTTTTAGACAGAGTACTTATTCGTATTGCTTTGATTCCAGTCGTGCTTGGAATTTCCTTTGAGGTATTACAGTTTACCAATAAATTAAGAAATGTCCCAGTTTTAAAATATCTTGGATTGCCTGGTCTATGGCTACAATTATTAACAACAAAAGAACCAAGTGATGATCAAGTGGAAGTTGCTATACTTTCCTTCTCCGAATTAAAGAAACGCGAGGAAGAAACGGAAGCACAGGTTTCAAAGACAGTTGTTAAATAATTTATAAAAGAATCTTCCCTATTTATATAGTTTTATTACCGTTTAAAAATCTTTTTTCTGAAAACTTTTTCTTGTGAACAATTTGGCTTTTTTTGAATAAACTTTTCTTAATAATAGTTTAAAAGTTAGAAAAAATGCTCATCATGCTTTTAGGGAGGTGGCTTTTTGAAGAACCGATTTTCAATTATCTTATTTGGGAGTATTTTTCTCCTTGCTTTCATTGGCTTAACTACTAGTTTAATAAAAAATCCTGCTGGATTTTTTCTAAACATTGCTGTCATTGTTGCTGTAGGTGCTATTATTTGGTTCATTTTCCGCCATTTCAATACAACTAGTCCGCAAAAAAGAGAGCAAAGAGCTTTTCTAAAAGCTGCAAAGAAATCAAAAAAACGGCTACAAACAAGAGAAAAGGTACCAGCAGGACAGCAGCAACATTCAACTAAATCCTCTTCCTTAAAAGCCAACAAGCATAAACGTAGTAAAAGCACTGCACATTTAACTGTTATTGAAGGGAAGAAGAGCAAAAAAAAGAATCGGGCTTCTTTATAGAGGGCTCGATTCTTTTTTGCTATATAGATAGAGCCTTTAGGATATAGCCCCATCATGTTTTAATAAGCCCATTTTTCAAAAAATTTCGTAGCACAATCTCTTCCTAACTGTATTAGTTTTACTTGATCTTCTTTTGTAAGTGCAAATTCTGTTGCGAGTACCCCCTCTGTTGGAACAAAGATAATATTTTTCTCATGCTTCCTGGAAATATAGCGGGAATCATGTGCATCTTTCATCGTTTCAAACATTGCTGCAAATAAATCAATAGCATTTTTGATTCTATGCTTTGGATGCTCCCTTATACTATGACTTAATTTAACTCCTAAAACAGGTCTTGTTTTCAGTACATTCTCTTGATCAAATAACCAAATTGGGAAATTACTGAGCACTCCCCCATCAACAATCACATTTTTATTTGACTTATTTCCAAGAGTTACTGGCTCAAAAAAATAAGGCAGACTACAACTCATCCTAATCGCTTTTGCAATCGAAAAAGTTTGGGGATTGATTCCGTATTTCGGCAAGTCGTCTGGTAGAATCATTAATACACCATTTGTAATATCTGAAGCAATAAAGCGTAAAGTATGTGGGGGTATATCTGCAAATGTTTTTAAACCTTTTACGGCCAATTTACTTTCTATCCATTTTTCCAGTTCTTCTCCTTTATATAACCCTAACTTCCAATATAGAAAAAACCATTTTGCAAGTGGAAAAGGAATGAGCAATTGTCGTTCATCTAAAAAGGTACTTAAATCCAAATCCTCCAATAATTCCGCTATTTCTCTACTCGTATACCCTGCGGCAATTAAGGCAGCAACGATTGAACCTGCACTAGTTCCTGCCAACCGAGCAAATTGAAATCCTCGTTGTTCTACAACTTCATATGCTCCCACTAAAGCTAGCCCTTTAATTCCTCCTCCAGAAAAGACCCCGTCTATATACATAAAATTCACTCCTTTTAACAAGCAAATGGGACTTCGAAAGGTATTTCATTTTTATGGACCCTAGACCTTTATACTCCAATTTAGTATTCGTAATTAGAAAATAGTACAGAAGACAAGTTATATGTCATTCTTTTATTTATAGTCACCGTATTCACTTTAAATAGGATGCAGTAAATTCATATTGGGTTTAGGCATTTGTATCAATCAATATAGTGTATAGACACATAAACTAATTCGAAGTAGATTAGTGCAGTATCTTGTTTTGAAGATAAAAAGTAACGAAGGATATGCGCATTAGCTAAATAATGAAAAAAGAGGAGGATATTTATGCAAAATCAATTCATTTATCCACAAGATATTAGAAGAATACGACCTGGTTTTGGTGGATTTGGCAGACCTGGGTTTGGTAGACCTGGATTCGGTAGACCTGGGTTCGGCTTTGGAGGAGCTGGCTTAGGACTTGGCTTAGGCTTGTTAGGAGGATTTGCAACAGGGGCATTACTTGGTCCAGCATTATATGGAGGATATGGTTATCCACCATATGGTTACGGATATGGCATCCCACCATATGGATTTTATTAAAATATTGTAAAAAATAATGAGCGATGAGCCGAAAACACCTTAATATCGCTTTCCTTAATCTAGATTAATCCTGCTTTTATATATATAAAGAGGCTGACAATTGCTCAGCCTCTTTCTGTAGCTTTATTCATAAAAGTAATAATTTCAAACTGAAGATCTATTCATTATGACCAATATCTGCGTATTAAAGGCCACATTTTAATTGTGTGTTGCAATTCGTACAAGTATTACATCCACCGATTTCTTCTACTACACCTTTTCGGCATACAGGACAAGTATCGCCGATTTCTGAACCAATCGTTACATTTGTTGATTTTAACTCATTTATCGTATCGACAAGAACTACATGTGGTTCTTGATGCTTTTGTGGTTGTGTTTCTTCAAATGTGTTTTCTTCCGCTTTTAATGTTAGTACTTGACTATCGCGAGAGCCATCCACATAAACGGTTCCACCTTTTGCACCACCACGATATAATCTTTCATACACTTTTTGAACTTGCTCTACACTATATCCTTTTGGTGCATTTACCGTTTTACTAATAGAGCTATCAATCCATCTTTGAATGATACATTGAACATCAGCATGTGCCTCTGGAGCCAAATCCATTGCAGCAACGAACCAATTTGGAAGATTATTTGGATCTGCTTCTGGATGCGCATCTAAATATTCTTGAACAATATCTGCTTTCACTTCAATGAATTTTCCAAGTCTTCCGCTTCGGAAATAAGAGAAGGAGAAGTATGGCTCAAGACCAGTTGATACCCCAACCATTGTACCTGTACTGCCTGTAGGTGCTACTGTTAATAAATGAGAGTTACGAATACCATATTGAAGAATGTCTTCTCTAATATCCTCAGGCATTTTTTTCATGAAGCCAGTATGAATAAAGGCATCGCGTAGTTTTGCAACCTCTTCCTCTGATTCCGCTTGTAAGAATGGGAAGCTGCCTTTTTCTTTCGCTAACTCAATAGATGCTCTGTATGCAGTTGTTGCGATGGTTTCAAATACTTTATCTACTAAGACATTTCCCTCTGCACTGCCATATTCTGTTTCACAGTAAATCAGTAGATCATGAAGACCCATAACACCAAGACCGACACGACGTTCTCCAAGCGCTTGCTTTTTATTTTCTTCCAAGAAGTAAGGAGTTGCATCGATTACGTTATCCTGCATTCTTACGCCTATTTCTACTGTTTTCTTAAGCTTTTCAAAATTAACTGTTTTGTTTTCTTTATCTGCCATTTCTGCAAGGTTAACAGCAGCTAGATTACATACACTAAATGGAGCTAATGGCTGCTCTCCACAAGGGTTTGTCGCCACAACTTTTTGACCATAGCTAGTAGCGTTTGTCATTTCATTTGCATTATCAATGAAGAAGATACCTGGCTCTGCAGAATAAGTTGCACAGATATTAATTAAGTTCCATAATTCCTTCGCTTTTATTTTACGATAAACACGAACTTTATTTCCTTCTGCTTCCCATTCTCTTACATCGCCAACTTTATGCCATTCTTCATTATAATGTTGCATTTGCTCCTTATCGTAGCTTTCAACATCAGGGAAACGAAGTGCATATTCTTCATCCTTCTCCACTGCATCCATAAATTCATTTGTTAAGCAGACAGAAATGTTTGCACCTGTTAAAAATTCTGATTGATGAACAGCATAAGTACCGCCGCTTGATAGCTTTTCTTCTGCATCACGGAAAATACTCTCGTTAAAACCACCTTGCCCAGGGATATTTTTATAATTTAGAATTCCTTGATACATAGAACGTTCTTGTTCTGTTAAAGGAGTAAATTTCAATTTATCTTGTGCATATTTTTTAATTGTTTCATCTTGCGTATTTTCAATCAAGAAACGTAAAATACGTGGATTTTGCATTTTCGAAATAATGAATTCAATAATATCTGGATGCCAATCAGCTAGCATAATCATTTGAGCACCACGACGAGAACCGCCCTGTTCAACTAAATGTGTTAATTTCGCAATATCATCTAACCAAGAAACAGAACCAGATGATTTACCATTAACTCCTTTTGCTAGTGTATTACGAGGTCTTAGCGTAGATCCATTTGTTCCAACACCGCCTCCACGACTCATGATTTCCATAACCTGCTTACGATGCTCGGAAATACCTTCTCTTGAATCCTGAACAAAAGGCATTACATAACAGTTGAAATACGTAACATCTGTTCCTGCTCCAGCTCCATATAATACACGACCTGCAGGGATAAAGTTCAAATGAACAAGCTCACTGTAAAACTTTTCGAACCATTCTTTTCTTTTCTCTTCTGTCTTTTCTACAGATGCAAGACCAGTAGCGTTTCGTTTTGCAATTTGCTCATAATAAATTTCCAACGGTTTTTCAATTACATCTAAGGAACGAACAATGACACCCGTTTCTCCTTCTTCTCCTTCAAGAACGCCACGGTAATCTTCTTCCACTAATACCTTCGCTGTATTAAGAATATGGTCAATTTCTTGAATGAACCCTAATCCTCTTGCTGGAAACTTTGGATCTTCTTTAATCGTTAATACAACAAAATCGCCAGCTGATAACGTAATTTTCTCTGTATCTTTATACGTATAACGGTCAAGCATGACAAGTCGAGAAACGCCTTTATGAGTTAGTTTCATATCTGGGGTAATTGGATGAACCTCCGGAAATAAAGCAATATCCTTATTCAGCTTTTCTATATCTACCTTCACACCTTGACTTAACATTACTGACATACACACAACCCCTTCATTCATATAAAAAGTAGAGCAGATACTAATAGTTGTTGAAAAATAATCTTTGTATATAAATCTATAATTAGATATCTAGCATTTTTTTATTAATACCCTTAAACTATCACATCAAACACATAAAATCAACATATAGTATTCACCATAAAAATCAATACCCATATATTGTGTATATTTAAAAAATTACCGATTTGTCAAACACCGAAAAAAAGTAGATTTTAAAGAAAAAGAAAGAGATACATAGATAATTAGACATAAAAAAAGAAATTTCGTCCTTTTTCGCACTTGCTTATTGGAATATAGGATAATCCATTGATATTAGCCTGTTTATCTTAATCTTTTCTCTCCAAAAAAATTTTTCGACATGTAAAAATGATACGAAAGCATTGTATTTTTTCGTTTAAGCAACCATTTTTAAAAGCAATTAAAACACGAAATTCTAATAAAAGAATTTCGTGCTCAAAAATTTAGATCTATTTATCGTCTAAAATTCCATTCATCGCTTTCATATTTTTCTTTCGCGATTTTTTCTACATATTCTAATTCTTCATCAGTTAACTGATAATTATCTAACTGAATATCCAACCCTTCTTCAAAGCCTTTTCTAAAAGCTTCTTTCGCCATCTCAATGGAAATGTTTCTCGATGTTAAATCGTTAATAGCTACCGCTTTACTCTTAAAAGCCTTTTGCATTCTTTCCTTGACGCGGTCATTTGGATACTTAAATAGACGGAATAATTTATCCTCGTCTAAGTCTAATAAAATAGAACCATGCTGCAAAATAACACCCTGTTGTCTCGTTTGTGCACTCCCAGCGACCTTTCTTCCCTCAACTACTAATTCATACCAACTAGGCGCATCAAAGCATACTGCGGATCTTGGACTTTTCAAATTATTTTTTTGTTCTTCTGTTTTCGGCACAGAAAAATAGGCATCTAATTCTAAAAAGTGAAACCCTTTTAATATACCTTCCGAAATGACCCGATAAGCTTCTGTTACTGTTTTCGGCATATTAGGATGTTCTTCTGTAACAATCACACTGTATGTCAATTCATGCTCATGCAGAACGCCTCTTCCACCAGTTGGTCTTCTTACAAATCCAAGACCTAATTCTTTAACCGCTTGTAAGTCAATTTCTTTCTCTACCTTCTGAAAATATCCAATAGATAAAGTAGCAGGATTCCAGCCATAAAAACGAATCACCGGCGGAAAAACTCCTTTAGAATGCCATTCTAATAACGCTTCGTCTAATGCCATATTAAAAGAAGGAGAATGATTGCCTGAATCAATAAATCTCCATGTTTCTTTTACCATAACGAACCCTCTTTTTCTATGTATAATTACATTAAATCCCTACTAAGGATATCAAAAAGAAAGCCTATTTAAAAGTAACTTGCATGGAAATAAATTTAATTAAAGAAATGTTATGGATATATTATAAGTATTTACTTTACTACTAGAAGGGTTGATAGATATAATAGAGATAGTGTAAGTAATTGAAAGGAGAAATGAGAATTGACAATGATTTATACTCTTCTCATCGTTTTAGTCGCATTCCTTGTATATTCAGTGGTTATGTGGCTTTATCAACGTCGCATTGTAAAAACTGTAAGCCAGGATGAATTCCGCCAAGGATACAGAAAGGCACAGTTGATTGATGTACGTGAACCAAATGAATATGAGGCTGGTCATGTACTCGGTGCAAGAAATATTCCACTATCACAGCTAAAGATGAGAAAAAGTGAAATTCGTCCTGATAAGCCAGTATATTTATACTGCCAAAATGGGATGAGAAGCGGAAGAGCTGCTCAGTTTCTTTATCGTAAAGGATATAAGGACTTAACCCAATTAGAAGGCGGATTCAAAAAGTGGACAGGAAGAATTAAAGCAAAAAAATAATAATATTCTAACTAGGAATTATTATATAAAAAAAGCTGATGCATACTTAGACATCAGCTTTTTTCATTTACTTCTTATTTCAAATTTGCTATCTTCTTCGTATAACGAAGGACTGGTTTTCTTGCAGCTAAAGTCTCATCTAAACGACCGATTACTGTCGTATGAGGTGCTTCCTGAACAACTTCTGGTGTTTCTTCTGCTTCTTTTGCAATTTGAATCATTGCATCAATAAAACTATCCAATGTCTCCTTTGATTCCGTTTCAGTTGGCTCAATCATTATGCATTCTTCGACATTTAAAGGGAAATAGATTGTTGGTGGATGATAGCCAAAATCAAGCAATCTTTTGGCTATATCTAATGTTCGCACCCCTAATTTCTTTTGTCTTCTACCACTTAAGACAAACTCATGTTTACAATGACGATCAAATGGCAAATCATAAAATTCAGCAAGACGTCTCATCATATAATTTGCATTTAAGACGGCATTTTCTGTTACAGCCTTTAATCCATCTGGTCCCATTGAACGAATATACGTATAGGCACGTACGTTAATACCAAAGTTTCCATAGTATGGTTTCACTCTACCAATTGCTTGTGGTCGATTATAATCTAAGACAAATTCATCTCCTACCTTTGTCAAAACTGGCTTTGGTAGAAAAGGAATTAAATCAGCTTTCACTCCCACAGGTCCAGAACCTGGCCCACCACCACCATGCGGTCCTGTAAATGTTTTATGCAGATTCAAATGGACAACATCAAAGCCCATGTCTCCAGGTCTTGCCTTTGAAAGTACCGCATTTAGATTGGCACCATCATAATATAATTTCCCGCCAGCACTATGAACAATTTCAGCCATTTCTAAAATATTTTCTTCAAAAAGGCCTAGTGTATTGGGGTTTGTCAACATTAATGCCGCTGTATCTGTACCAACTACTCTTTTTAAATCTTCTAAATCTACTAATCCATTTTCATTTGATTTTACTGTCACCGTTTCTAACCCTGCAACTGTTGCAGATGCAGGATTTGTTCCGTGTGCAGAATCAGGAACAATGACTTTTGTTCGCTCTGTATCCCCATTTGCTTCATGAAAAGCTCTAATCAGCATTAACCCAGTCCACTCACCATGTGCCCCTGCAGCCGGCTGTAAAGTAACTTCATCCATGCCGGTGATTTCAACAAGATGCTGTTGCAAGTCATACATAAGCTCTAATGCACCCTGGATAGATGATTCCTCTTGTAATGGATGGATATGAGCAAAGCCATTGAATCTGGCAACATTTTCATTTATTTTCGGATTATATTTCATCGTACATGACCCTAATGGATAAAAGCCGGAATCTAAGCCATGATTTCGTTTTGATAAAGCAGTATAATGACGCATTATATCTAATTCGGATACTTCCGGAAGTTCTGGAGTTTCTTCTCTTATATAATCATTCGGCAAAAGCTCCGACAGATTAACTGTTGGGATATCCATTTCTGGTAAACTATACCCTATTCTTCCTGGTGTACTGCTTTCAAAGATAAGAGGTTGATTTTGATTAGACATGATACTCCTCCATTTCTGCAACAAATTCATCAATTTCAGCTTTGGTACGCAATTCCGTTACGGCAATTAGCATATGGTTTTCTAGTTGTTCAAACTCTCTTCCTAAATCATAGCCACCAATCATTCCTTTTTCTAATAACGCACGGTTAATAGAAGATATGGAAGTATTACATTTAATAAGAAATTCATTAAAGGATGGCCCTTCATAAACAATATCAAAGCCTGCTTCCTTTAGTTTTATTTTAGCGTAATGTGCTTTTTGCATATTGGCAATGGCCATTTCTTTCACACCATGCTTTCCAAGTGCTGTCATCGCAACAGATGCAGCTAATGCATTTAGGGCTTGGTTTGAGCAAATATTAGAAGTGGCTTTATCACGGCGAATATGCTGCTCCCTTGCCTGCAGGGTTAATACAAATCCTCTTTGGCCATTATCATCTATAGTCTGGCCGACTAAGCGCCCAGGAACCTTTCTCATTAACTTAGAAGTTACAGCAAAATAGCCACAGTGCGGTCCTCCAAAGCCCATCGGAATACCAAATGGTTGTGCATCTCCTACTACTATATCAGCTTGGAATTTCCCTGGTGGTGTTAATGCTCCTAAAGCGAGTGGGTTGCTTGATACGACGAATAATGATTTATGCTCATGAATAATTGCTTCTAAATCTTTTAATGGCTCCACTCTTCCAAAAAAGTTTGGGTATTGAATCATCACTGCTGCAACTGTATTATCGATCATCGTCTCTAAAGCATCTAAATCTGTTATGCCTTCCTTATGTGGAACCTCTACAACTTCGATATACTGACCCTTTGCATAGGTTTTAACAACTTCTTTTGCTTCTGGATGAATGGCGCTTGATAAAAGAATCTTTTTTCGTTTCGTCGTCCCTGCACTTAACATCCCTGCCTCTGCTAATGCAGTTGCTCCGTCGTACATAGAAGAGTTAGCTACGTCCATTCCTGTTAGTTCACAAATCATGGTCTGAAACTCAAAAATAGCTTGTAATTCCCCTTGTGAAATTTCCGGTTGATACGGGGTGTAGGCTGTATAAAATTCGGAGCGTGATAGAACATGGTCTACTATAACAGGCGAATAGTGATCATAAACTCCAGCTCCAAGAAAAGATACATTCGCTTTCGCGTCAGCATTTTTTTGGGATAGCTTTGTTAATTCTTTCAATAATGCAGATTCACTTTTTGCAGGCTTGATTTGATAGCTTCCTTTAAAACGTACTTTTTCTGGTATATCTGAAAATAATTCATCTACTGAATTTACACCAATTTTTTCAAGCATTTCCTTTTGATCTTGTTCTGTCATCGGTAAATAGCGATGCTTCATTCGTTTTTCCCCCAGTCATTAGCCCATCTTGATTTTAAACATAGCCATAAAAGTTATTTTCTTTTATAAAAAGGCGTCTTGATAACTTTTGCCTTCAAATGCTTTCCTCTTATTTCTACTTCCACCTCTGTACCCAATAAAGCATAATCAACTTGAATTAACGCAAGCCCAATGTTTTTCTTTAAGGTCGGCGACTGAGTACCAGTAGTAACTTCCCCAATACACTTGTCATTTGCAAATACTTTATAGCCATGTCTTGGAATACCTCTGTCTAACATTTCAATTCCAATTAACTTTCTTGATAATCCTTCTTCCTTTTGTTTCTTTAAAGCTTCCTTTCCGAAAAAGTAAGCTTCTTTATTTAATTTAACGGCAAATCCAATTCCAGCTTCTAATGGTGAAATATTTGCCGTTAATTCTTGCCCATATAATGCAAGTGTTGCTTCAAATCGCAAAGTATCCCTTGCACCTAAGCCGCAAGGAAGTACCCCTAATTCCTCACCTAACGATAATATTTCACGCCATAAGTCTTTAGCATCTTCCCTTTGACAATAAATTTCAAAACCATCCTCGCCAGTATATCCAGTGCGGGATAACAGAACCTCTTTGCCTGCTAAATTCACCTTGTTCTGAAAGTGAAAATACTTAATTCCAGCATAATCAACAGAGGGATTTATTTTTTTTAATATCTCTTCTGCTAACGGACCTTGAAGTGCTAATTGAGCAAAATCTTCTGATAAATTAGTTAAGATAACATCTCCAGTAGTATGTTTTTGGAGCCATTCGAAATCTTTCTCGATATTGGATGCATTCACCACTAACAAATAGTGATTGTCTGCAAGTTTATATGTTAATAAATCATCTACCGTTCCACCATTTTCGTAGCACATTGCCGAATATTGTGCAGCACCTATTGTGATTTTTCCGATGTCATTTGTTAGCATTTTTTGAAGAAAAGCTAAGCTACCGCTTCCCTTCACTTCGATTTCGCCCATATGGGAAACATCAAATAACCCTGCTTTTGTACGAACAGCCTCATGCTCCAGCTTTATACCGGAAAATTGTACAGGTAAAGCCCATCCTCCAAAATCGATTGTCTTTCCTCCATACTCTTTGTACACCTCATATAATGGTGTTTGCTTTAATAAAGCCAACGAACAGCACTCCTATCCCCTATGTATTAGACTTTCTCATTTATCCCATTAAAAAACGGCAACAAAAAAAGACAGATAACCCCCTTTTATAAAAAAGTAAGGTCTCTGTCCTTGCACCTGAAAGTTTACCGATTAATCGGCTGTCCCCTTTGGTGGCTTACCTATATGTAAGCACTCTCCAGAGCTGCGTCCAAATAGAGTTCTTTTGCCTGAGAGATTCACAAAATACTTTGCTTGCTCCTTCGGCGCTACGAATGTAGTCTCTCCCCTATTTCTCATCCGCGATTCATAAAATTTTCTTAATTGGTCATACTAAATACTACCTGAAAAAATGTTTTCCCACCTGACAGTTGCCTTCCACTTAAAGCCTTATGAAAATTCGTGAAAGATAGGTGGGAGGTACTTTCCGTATAGTGCGATTGGTTCAACTAACCATCAGGAGTGTTGAAGGAAAACGCCACTGATGAAAGTTTCTCTAATTTTAAAAAGTAAAAACCGATTATTTATTGGTCATTTTGAATTTAATGTTCATGTTCTGTCCAAATATAAATAAATTGTGACAAAATTAAAAACTTTTTTACCCTTTTATCCTAACATCCGAACGAAAAGGTGGCAATATATTTTTTGTTTTACTAGCATTCTTTTTTCAATCCTTTTTATACATACATAACTTTTTAGCTTTACTAAATAAAGTAAGAAAGGACGAATAATATATGACCGTTCAAATCCATTTTGATGATTCATGGAATGATCAGCTACTAAAGCGAATTTCAGATGATGGTCCATGGGCCAATTGGGAATTATATAAACTAGCAGTAGAAGTAGAACAACATAATATCATACCAGACTTCGAGGGTCTAAAAGCCCCTAAGTACTTATCAGAGCTTTCTCCTTTGCCCCACCAACTTGAAGTTGCAAAAAAGGTAATCGAAGATATGAATGGAAAAGCTATTTTGGCAGATGAAGTTGGTCTTGGAAAAACGATTGAAGCAGGATTGATACTAAAAGAATATATGATTCGCGGATTAGTAAAAAAAGTGCTGATTTTAGTTCCTGCCTCTCTTGTCACACAGTGGGCTTATGAATTAAATAGTAAATTCTACATTCCCGCTATGGTTCAGCGCAAAAGCTATGTTTGGGAGCAATGTGACATTGTCGTATCTTCTATTGATACAGCAAAAAGACAGCCACATCGTGATATCATAAACAATCTGGACTATGATTTGGTGATAATTGACGAGGCCCATAAGCTGAAAAATAATAAAACAAAAAACTATGAGTTTGTTCAAAATTTAAAAAAGAAATTTTGTTTACTATTAACAGCTACTCCTATTCAAAATAGAATTAGTGAAATCTTTAATTTAGTATCTTTATTAAAGCCCGGACATCTTGGTAGCGAATCATCCTTCTATGAAAAATATAAAAAAGATGCCCGCTCCATTGATGATGATGAGAATCTAAAAGCTTTGGTCAATAAAGTAATGATCAGAAACAGACGCCATGATACAGGGATTGAATGGACAAAAAGAATTGTTGAAGCTGTCCCAATTGAATTTACAAGAGAAGAAAGAGCATTGTATGAAGGACTAGTAGATTTAAAAACAGAACCCAATCTTTCTAGCAATAGTGAAAATTCCCGCAGTCCTTTTTCGATGATTACATTACAAAGAGAGGCGTGTTCCAGCAGGGAAGCAGTGTATTATACTCTGCAAAACATGGCGAAGAAAGTGGAAAATCCAACACCACAATTCCAACAAAGAATACAAGAACTGGTAAAAAAAGTAGAAGCGATTCAGCAAAATTCAAAGGCAAACAAAGCACTTGAGCTTATTAAGAAGATTAATGATAAAGTAATCATTTTTACTGAATATAGAGCTACGCAACTTTATTTACAATGGTTTTTGAAACAGCACGGTATTACATCCGTTCCATTTCGCGGTGGATTTAAACGAGGCAAAAAGGATTGGATGCGAGATCTCTTCCAAAATCATGCGCAAGTATTAATAGCAACAGAGGCTGGCGGAGAAGGGATTAACCTTCAATTTTGCCACCATATTATTAACTTTGATTTACCATGGAATCCAATGAGACTAGAGCAAAGAATAGGACGAATTCATCGACTTGGTCAAAAAGAAGATGTAAAGATTTATAACTTTGCCGTTAAAGATACTGTGGAAGATCATATTTTAAAATTATTATATGAAAAAATCCATCTTTTCGAAAAAGTAATTGGGGAGCTAGATGATATTTTGACGAAATTGGACTTTGGCAATATGGATGATTATATGGTTGATATTTTCTCCCACTCAAAATCAGAAGGAGAAATGAAAATCAAAATGGATAATTTAACAAGCATGATTGAATTCGCACAAAGTATGAAGGAAGGTGAGCCATATGAAGCAGCAGGAAATTCATCAATTTCTTGAACGATTTTTTGTCGCAAATGATTGTGAGATAGTAGAGAATAAACCTGGTTACCTAACTGTCCAATTAACAATTGAAATGGACAAAGAGTTAATGAATCGACCTTTTTATTGGCATTATCTTGAAAAGACTGGTGGCGTCCCAAACCCCGCCAGTCTAACCCTCATTACTGATCCAAAGCTTGCACCAGAGGATTTGAAGGGCGAACAGATACACTTTGGGTCTCCACGTCTTCATCAACTTTTTGCTTCTGCAAAAAATTTATCAAAGTATATTCGTTTATATGAATATAAAATAGCACAAGGCCAGCAACAAACAGCATTAAAGCCATGGCTTGCTCTTAATGTAAAAATCTCCTATCAATGTGACAGAAAACGGGATGTGTTTCAATCGATTGGTCTGCAGCTAATCAATGGCCAAATAGCAACAGATTTCCAGGCAAAAGTAGAGAAAATGAACCTTTCTGCCAAAATTCCTGATTATGCGTTTACTCTTTCTCCCTTAATCATGCCGAAAAGCGGGATAACAAGAATTGAAAACATGATAAAACAATCTTTATTATTAGAAGATCATACATGGGCAGAAGAAGCGAAGGAAAGGTGGAAAAAGGATTTAGAATTGCTAGAGCATTTTTATGAAGATATGGAAGACATGGAGGAAGAACAAGAAACCTTGGAAACGGAAAAATTAGCTCTACAGGAACAGTACGAACCAAAGATTAATATTTCGATTATTAATGGCGGGCTATTCTATTTAGCTTCAGAAGCTGTCTCCTAAACCATAATCATGAAAAAAGGAGTAGATTTATGCTTTAATAAGCTAAGTCCACTCCTTTTCATAACCTATCTTCTTACATTTCTACGCTTAAAGCTAAACATAATTAAATAAGGTAAAACTCCAAACCACCTCAGCATAAATGGTTCTTTCAGCCCTTTTCTTTCCGCTCTTAACTTTTGCCTTTCTTCTTTAGGCTGATCCATGTACTGGACAAATGTTTGGGTTAAATACTTCACATAATCGTTGGTATTCATTTAATCACCTACTATAGCATTTGTACTAGGATAGCCCTATCGTTTGGTTTTTATTCATTCTATCCATTTCGTCATTTTATTTTGCTCCATATCAAAGTAGCTTACGGCATAAATCGGCTTTATCCCCGCTTGCATATTTAATTGATAATCGATTTTAAAAGTAGTACTCGAATTTTTTTCGATTGTATAAAAAACATTACCATGTAAAAAAGTTTTTGTACCAGCAAGTTCAGGATGTTCTTCTGTAGAAAGTTCATATTCAATTTCTTTTAGGGAAGACAGGAAATAATATTCTTGCATATTGCTATTTCTCACACTTATTTCTATCCCTTTTTTCTTTTCATAAAGACCATATAAAATAAATAAGAAGGAAATAAAAAGAATATACACACAGAGCGATAATGGATAAATAAACCCTTTGTTATTCATTTTCCATTCACATCACTTTCCATGCGGAGATAAGATATTATACTTGCATCTTTTTTCTTATCAAATCGGTTAATTACCTCTATTCTAAAACCATTCTTATTCCTTTTAAACTCTACATCTTTAACACCTTGTAATGCGACCTCATGCCCTGTCGAATCTACCCGCCTTCTTATACTGCTTTCATATTTTTCATAAATAACCACTCTGCTATCCACATAAAGCAGTAATTTGTTGTTGGAAACATCCATATTCTGTGCAATCTTCACTTCTTTTTTTAATTCTAGGATGAACACTTCCCATTCCATATCCTGTAACTCTATCTCGGAAATTTGACGGTTAACGATATGTTTCAAAGGAATGCTTAGTAAAGAAAGAATAATAGAAAAAATAAAAAAGCAAAGAAGCATTTCCAATAAAATATAACCTTTATTATTCAATATCAACCCTTTTTTCATTCGATGAACACATCGCATATTTCTTTCTTCTTCTGAAATATATTATTATATTGGATACAAACTGTATTATCTATTTTCCAAAGGATTGTGTAGACATTCCCCTCTTTTTCAATAGATGTATTTCCTTTTTCTCCTTCTCCTAATTTAACTTCCATTAAATAGTGATAAAATAGGTCATTTACCATCTTCCCTTCTTCCGAATCTTCCAATTGCTTTAACACATGCACATAAATCGGCATCCAAGTCAAAGCAATAAGAAGCCATATTGTATAAGCCAATAAATATTCCGGTAACATAAAACCTTTACAATTTAGTTGCATAAAATCGCCCTTTGCCAATTAAAATCGTTAATTTATATGGCTGCTCTCCAATTCGGAATTCATATGTCCCAAATTTAGAAACGTTCCCTCTCGTATTGATGGTAAAAGAGATCGTGTTTTCATTTACAAAAACAATATCTTCATTGTAATAACGATCCACAATACTACCCACATATTCATCTCCACGGATGCTGTAACGATTTAAATTCGGATATATTTTTACTTGAAGAAGCGATTGATTTGCGATAGCAAATGCCTGGGCATAATAAAGATCTGCCTCTAATTGAGTAATAAACTGGTTCTCATTAAGTGTAGTTTGCTGGGAGGTGACTATGAACACAGATAAGGAGGAGAGAATCACCAATAATGACATTGCAAAAACCATTTCTATTAGTGTAAATCCTCTTTGATTTTCTATCATGGATTTTCCGTACTAGCAGTAGTAACTACGCCATCTGTAATAATTAATTCCTTGCCATTCGTACATTGCTCTTGCTCTTCTGTGATATAATTATCCTCTTTCAGCGCAGAGATACTCGCAGGATATTCTTTATGCTCCATATAATAGGACTGAACCTCTGCTTGTACCATCTTTGTTAATGCTTCACAACCTGTGTCATTTATCTTTGAATTATGCTTTGTAATATTGGGAATTGTCACAATTAATAATATGGAAATAACCACCAAAACTATCATCATTTCTATTAGTGTAAAACCCTTTTCATTATTCATTTTGTTCTCCTTTCAAAATCCATCTAAAAGCTGAAACATTGGCATTAATACAGATAAGTAAATGGAAACAATTAAAATTCCCACAACGGAATACAGTGTAGGTTGAAAGACCTTCATTGTTTTTTGTATATTCTCTTCTATTTGCATAAGGCAATGATTGCCATAGTAATAGAATTCTTGATCCAGCTTTCCATTTTCTTGACCATGCTGAATAATTTGAAACAGTTCCTTATCTAAAAAAGTAAATAACATAAAGGCTTGATCAAGACGATCGCCTTTTTTCAACTGCGAAATAGCAAGTATACCTATTCGAGAATACAGCTTTTGCTCTTTGTTTTCTTCAAAAAATTGCAAACATTCATAAATCGAAAAGCCACTAGATAATAGATAACTTAATTGCAAAGATAAAAGGTAGGAAAAATAATGCCTGACAATTTTTCCTATGAATGGGATTCGCGCTAGTAAATTCATTTGAACTATAATATCCAGTTTGCGGAAATATACATAATAAGAGACGTAACAAGCAATAAGAAGAAGTAATAGAAAAGCGAAGAGAGAGGGAATAACCTTACCGATTATTTGGACAAAGAGCAGAAAGAAATTCTTATTTATATTCATCGTTAGAAAAATGGAATTAAACTTAGGAATGAGGATACTTTGAACAAAGAAAAACAGAATAAAAGTAAATAATAGAAGAAAAAGAGGATAAGATAGAATCTTCCTTAATTTTTTGATTGTATCTTGTTTATTCTGAATCATTTTACTTGCATCCTGAAACGCAGTTGCAAATCCTCCATGCTTTTCAGCAAAATACACAAAACTAATAACTTGGCGATCAAAATTTAACCTTACAAGGTTTTCAAAAAACGTATCTCCTCCTTTTAACGAACCATAACAAGCATTTATATCTTCCAATCGACATTCCGGCATGTAATAACGCGAAGATTGAACCGCTTCTGCCATGGAATAGCCCCTATCAAGCAACTCCCCAATACATTTTAAAAATCTAGCTTGCTCTAAATTAGTCCACGCCTTATTTTTTTTCATCATAAATCCATCGTTCATATTCCCCCTCCTTTATATATCCTAATGCTATCCCTTTACAAATGATGTCCCCTAATGTTTTATACTTATAACTCCAATCATCTGTCCTGTTATTAAGAATGTTAGCAATCATCCTTCCAGTTATCATTTCAAATACAGTAGATCTTTTTAATCGATCATCTAAACGGTAACAGAAAGGTGAACAGCCATCATCACAAAATGGACATACCATTTCTACTAGTCTTTGTGCGGTAACAGCAATTAAGGTTTGTTCAATTTCTGTCTCCTTTATGCCAAATTCGAGCAATCGATGAATCGCACCTTTCGCATCCCTAGTATGCATGGTAGTTAATACCAAATGCCCTGTTAAACTCGCTCTTATTGCAATATGAGCAGTTTCCCTGTCTCGGATTTCTCCAACCATGATAATATCGGGATCATGGCGAAGAATCGCTTTTAGTCCTGTTGAATACGTAATACCAGCCTTCTCATTAACCTGAATCTGCAGTACATTTTCTTGGGGCTTTTCAATCGGATCTTCTAAGCTAATAACATTTCTTTGGTAGAGGTGAGCATTTTCATTTAAGAGGGAATAGAGTGTTGTCGTTTTGCCAGATCCAGTCGGACCTGTGAGGATAATTAACCCATGAGCGTGCTTTAATAAAGAGATTAATTTTCGAGAAACATTTGGAAATAAGGAGATATGGTAGATTGGAAGCATATTTTTGTCGTAAAGAAGGCGAATAACTAAACTTTCGTGAGGGGAAGAAGGCAAGGTTGATAAACGTAAGCCAATATGTTGACCATTGATGTTTGTAGAAATAGAGCCATTTTGCGGTTTTCTTCGTTCTCCAATATCCATGGATGCCGTAAACTTAAAATGAGAGATTAACTTGTCACATTCCTCCGCAGTTATTACTAATCTAGTAAGCAAATGATTAGCAATCCGCAATTGAAGGACCGATTCCTTTTGTCTCGGGGTTATGTGAATATCAGTAGCATTTTGCTCCACTGCATCACGAATAATACGATTGGCTAAAGCTTCAATAGATAACACTTTTCATAAAACACCACCTTTTTATTTATTCGTATTAATATTTCGACATAAAAAAAGAAATTCCTTCAATTTTCATTATTTTTTTACTTTTATTCAATTAGTTATTTTTAAATATAATGCAGATTATTTCTAGACTAATATTTCCGATTAATTTCCATTGTTCTTTTAAAAAAACTTCTGATTTTGAATAAAAAACACCGAACAAGCCATACTATATATATCAATTATATTGGGCTATAGCCAAGTGGTAAGGCAACGGACTTTGACTCCGTCACTCGTTGGTTCGAATCCAGCTAGCCCAGTAAAGACCCAATTTACATGGGTCTTTTTTTTATACATATGAATTCGCTATTATTCTTTGTTAATTTTTTTCCGAAAATGAGAGACATCATAGAAAAAAATTCCCTTCTAAGCTTAAATAGCAGATATAAGTTGAGATATTAACTCCTTTTTAAAAAATTGTTCATTTATATGAAATCTTGCCGTTTATTTTAAACACAGACGTATATACATTTAGTTAAACAAGAGTCAATAAAAACTACCCCAGTCTGTCTTGATTTCTTTTACACATTCATATCATCATGTTGAATCTGTGACTTTTCGATTTGAATAGTTGCATGGTCTATTTTAAACTTATCTTTTATTCGAACAATCGCTTGCTGAAGAATAGCTTGACTGTCTTTTTTATCATCAATTAACATATGGCAGCTTAATGTATCAAGCCCGGAAGTTATGGTCCATATATGCAGATCATGAACATCGATTACTCCTTCGATTTCTTCTAACACCATTTTCACATCTTCTTGGTTTATTGTTTCCGGAGTTCCTTCCATTAATATATGAGTAGAATTTTTTATTACTCCCCAACCGCTTTTTAAAATTAATAAAGCAACTACTACAGATATTATAGGATCTGCAACATACCAATCAAAGAATAACATGAGTACTCCAGCAATAATTGCACCAACGGAACCTAATGCATCACCCAGTATATGTAAGTAAGCACTTCGTAAATTTACATTGTTATGCACATCCCCTTTCTGCATTAATCCCACCGCGCTAACGATATTTGCTAACAATCCAATTGCTGCAATGGTCATCATTGTTCCACTAGCAACCGTCGGAGGCTCGGCGAACCGTTTTATAGCTTCCCAAATGATAAAAAAAGCGATAACAAACAATGTGGCGCCATTAAATAGGGCCGCTAAAATTTCAAAACGATAGTATCCATACGTTTTACTAGGCGATGTTTTACGGGACGCAAACCGGATTGCAAGAAAACTTAAGAAAAGAGAACCAGCATCACTTAACATATGACCTGCATCTGATAATAAAGCAAGACTATTTGTAAGAAGTCCTCCAAAAAACTCCAATAGCATAATTCCACAGGTAATTAGTAAAGCGAAAATTAACCCTTTTTTATTACCCTCTCTTGTTGATTCGAAGCCATGGTGATGATGGTGATGTCCATACTGACTATGATTATGCTCATGAAAATTCCCCATATTTTTTCCTCCTTCTATTTTTTAAATAAAATTACTTACCTTGCGGATTTATCAAACCAACAGAAAATACTCTTTTCCCTATATTTTGTGGTAAAAAACTAATTTTATGACCAACTGATAAAGGAACCTCTCGTCTATTAAAACGCCAGCTGAAGTTATATCCAAAAATTCCAGCCACCACTACTACAACAGCTCTTGAATATTCTAGATGAAGAGAAGGCTGCATTACACAAGAAGATAAAGCAGTGTAAAATGAAGAATAGATGATGTTGATTAGCTTCTGTTGTAATTAGAGCAGCTTGCCCCTCCATCAATAATGGAAACAGCTATTATCTCCAAATTATCTTCTTTTATATGAATATATGCTCATATATTAATTTTATATCTCCTATTAATAAATGTCAATTTTACATTTGAATAATAACAATATGTGAACGGAAAAAACATAAAAAAAACATTATAAAGATGGCCAAGCTTCAAATGGTGAATATGTACAATTTATGAACAAAATCTTGTGAAGTTGTGAACATTTTATAAACTTATCGTTTTAACCATGTTTATGGTAGATTGCTATATTATAATAAAGAAAATTAGTTCCCAGGAGGAAACAATTGTTATGGAAAATACACTAAAAGTTACAAATGTATTGTCTGACCCAACTCGTTTCTATATTTATCAATACATTACTAAACGTCATCAAGATGTAACCGTTCAAGAAATAGCAGACGAATTTTCTATCCATCCAAACGTAGCCCGCTTACATTTATCTAAATTAGAAGATGTAAGAATGCTCTATTCTGAAACAAAAAAAACAGGAAAGGGTGGCCGTCCAAGTAGACTATATCGTTTATCAGATGAGGTCATACAATTTAGCTTTCCATTTAGAAATTATCAATTATTAAGCAGTATTTTATTAAGATCCCTTGAAAGCCTCGGTGCAGAAGGAAGTAAAGCACTATATGAAACAGGAAAAACATTTGGCAAAGAGATGATGGAACAAGAAATTGCCCGTTATACAAATAATACCGCATCATTATCCAATGGAGATAAACTACGGCTATTACAAAATGCCAGTTTAATGACAGGGCAACTGCCAGCATTAGAATGGAATGATGATGAAACTTCCTTATATTTTGAAATATATAATTGTCCATTTAAAGAAGTTGCAATGGAGCATAAAGATAAAGTATGTACAATGCATCAATCTTTCTTTACTGGTATGTTTGAAGCATTATTTAAGGATGTTCAGTTAATCGAAAAACAGAATATTATTTCAGGCTGCGATCAATGTGCCTATAAAACACAAGTTCAATAGGAAAGAAAAGAGAGTTTCCTGTAATTATCTGCAGAAATACAACTTTTATTCAGGTTATCCATTTCTATATAATTGTTACTTATCCTTTTAACGAGTCTACTTATTTAAAAATGAACTATTTATTTTATCTTGCATTAGGATTCCATATTTAATATATGACAGCATGTGGAATACACAAATGTCAATCTATTTGCCACGTAAAGTGTAGCTAAAAAAACTCCTTATTGCTCAAATTTCAAGCAATTAAGGAGTTTTTTTATTGTTTCTATTTAACTTGGTTTACTTGTTTTTTTCTTCTAGCAATATAAAGGAACAATATGCTAGCAAAAATCAATATAAATCCGATTAACAGATAATTATAAGAATGTGTGCCTGTTTCAGGGCGTTGGTGGGTTCCGTTACTTTCTTTTCCACTTCCATTTCCTATATTAGATACATTCTGACTATTTTTGTTATTTTCTTGATTTACCGTGTTGGTATTATCATTATCTATTCCTTTTCCAGGATTTTCTGAGTCTTGTTCATCCTCTGTTCCGTCATCTGGATTTTCTGGGTCTTGTTCATCATCAATTACTTCACTTTGTCCGGAGATAGTAACATTCAGATCTACATACGTTCCAAATTGATCTGCCGCCGAAACTCTTACAACTATTTGACCGTTTCCTTTTGCAGTTATGACTCCCTTTTCGTTTACAGATGCAAATTCGTCACCACTTATTAAGTCATAATTTAAATTCTTATTGGTTGCAAAGGTAGGATATACTTCTGCCTCAATTTGTGCTGTTCCTTTATCTTCTGTAATTGCGATAGATTTTGTTATTTTAATGCTCGTTACCGGAATAAATACCTCTGGGTCAATATCTCCAATTTGGGCTTCTTCACTAATAATCAAAGTACCTTTACCAGTTATTTTGCCGTTTATTTTTAATGTACCATTAATAGTTAAGGAAGCATCTTTAGCAATCTCTAAAGTTCCATTAATGGTTAAATTACCGTCAATTGTACGATCACCAATTACTGATACTTTTTTACCTTCTGGGATAACAGAAGCATCTGTTGTTGAAATATCCACTTCTCCGTCCCAAATAAGTTCTGGTGTTTGCTTCAGATTATTAAACTTCACTATATCCTCTCTTTGAGAATTTAACGAAACAGTTACGTTCGCTTCTTCATTAAAGGAATTCCAACCATAAGCATTTACACCATTACCTAGACTAACATCCTTTATGCTTGATCCAACCATTGAATTAAACGCATAATCCCCAATATATTCTACACTATTTGGGAGAGCCACTTTATCTATGCTATTTAAACCAGAAAATGCATTGCCCCCAATATATTTTAAATTATCTGGGAGATTTAGTTCTTTTAATGATTCTAAATCTGCAAATGCATTAGATTCTATCATTTCTACGGAATTAGGTATTTCTAGCTTCTCCGCTTTCTTATTTCCATAAAATGTGTATGCAGGTATTTTCTTTGTTCCGTTTGCTATATTAATTGATTCATATTTATTTCCAGAAAAAGAAACTGCCTTTAAATGAGTTAACCCATCTGGTATAGTAAGCTCTTTTTCTGTCCATTCACTTGCTAACAACGGATCCCATCCTAAATAGTTTAATCCATATTCTTCAACTAATTGTAAGTTTTCAGGAATATTCATTGTGTCTAGTCCGTTAATTTGATCAAACGCTCTTTCACCAATTTTTGTAATTGTATCAGGCAACGTAATTTTCTTAAGATCCTGATTTCCTTGGAAAACATAATCATAAACACTTGTCACTGTATAAGTAATATTATCTCCTTCATTTGTAACTGTTTCAGGAATAACAAGTTCTTGTAGTTTCTTATTATTTTCAAATTGAGTTACTTCAACTGTTGTTGCACTAGTTGGTCTATAAATCAATGAACCTACCATAAATTGTCCACTGACATAGTCAGTAAAGCTTACCCCACCAGACTTTAATGGATTGGTGAATCCACTTCGTCTTAATTCGAAAGCAACTTGATCATTCGCAACATTTACTGTAGCTTCTCTTGAAATTCCTTTAAAGGCATCCTTTCCAATTGTCTTGACGTTTTTACCAATTTTCACTTCATTCGCTTTCGTACTTTGTGCAAAAGCGTATGTTCCAATTTCCTTCACAGAGTTTGGAATAATAATTTTTTCAAGACTAGATATGTCAGCAAATGCAAATTTCTCCACTTTAGTTACATTTTCAGGGATATCTATAGTAGTTAATCCACTTGATTGAAAAGATCCGTACCCAATTGATGTAACTGATGTAGGAAATTCAATTTCTTTAAGTGAAGATGCTTTAAAAAACATAAACTTAGGAACTGCTTTCATCTTCTCTGGTAATTTGACTGTTTCTAAACTTGCACTATCCGTAAATGCAGCTTCTCCGATATACTTTAGTGTGTCAGGTAAGATAAGTTTTTTCATTGAACTAACAAAACCAAAACTTTGTTCTCCAATACTTTCTAACCCTTCTGGTAAAGTCAATTCTTCAAATGCATCTATAAAGAGAAATGCAAAAGAACCTATTGATTTGATGTTCTTAGGTATATTAATTTTTGTAATACTTGCTCCATTAAAGGCATTGTCATCAATTCTCTCCACACTGTCTGGCATTTTTACATTAGATAGTGCAGATGCATAGAAAAATGCACTTTGCCCAATAACTTTTAATCCTTCGGAAAATTCTATCGAAGTTATGGAATTATTAAAATAAAATGCTTTAGCTCCAATAGAGGTTACTTTATATTTTTTTCCGTTATTTTCTACTTCGGATGGTATATAGACATTTCCTTTGATAGTATCATAGCTAGAGAATAGTTTATCTGGCTCACCTATTAATTGTACTTCGTCATTACTAGTCACTTTATAATAAAAGTTTTCATATTGGAAAGTGTCATTTAAATCTTTACTGATAATAGAATGGTCTGCATCTATTGACATATCACTATATCCTATTGCATCATCTTCGTCTGGTTGTTCAGGATTTTCTTCATCAGGATCCTCTGTTTCACCTTCCCCTGGCACGTCCGTATCAACGTAAACCTTGATAGAGGAAGTTAGTCCTGTAACGGCAGTTGCAGTAATGGTTACTTCACCTTTAGCTATCCCAGTTACAACACCATCAGCATCAACAGTTGCTATTTTGTCATCAGAGCTTGTCCAAGTTAACGATTTATCAGCTAAATTTTCTGGTTTAACTGTTGCATTCACTTTTTTCGATTCGCCTATTGTCAAATCTAAGTACTTGTCTAATACAATTGCTTGTGGGCCGATATCCACATAATTTGTACTAATGTTATAAGCATAATCGAACCCAAAGATACTTAATCTACCTGGATTTAATGACTGGTTCGCAAGTTCTTCTCCAAGATTTGTTATATCTGCACGAACTGTGCTCGTTTCTCCTTTTTTCTCCACATAGTCTATTCCAAGTTCAAATAAAAGTACATGTCCAGCGACGTCCCCAACAAGTATCTGTTGAATATAGTTATCGTCTTTTACATCAAATGTTAGGTATACTTTGCTATCCTCTTTAACAATGTCGACATTTTCTACTGTTGGTGCTTCTGTATCTACAGTAAAAGGAAGATCGAGCGTTTTTTCTGTATCAGTTCCTGCAATTTTACCACTTACTTCATAAATCAACTCCGTACCACTTGGTACTTGCTGTCCTTTTTCATCCTTTCCATTCCAACCTTGCATATTCAGAATCGGTATATATGCACCTTGAGTGGAACTAAAGAAGGTTTTACGGGCATCACCATATACATAGGACCAAACATCCTTATCATTTGCATCTTTGATTTTAAAGGATAAATTTTCTGCATTTCTTAATAAGCTTGTTATAGAAGTAAATATTCTTGAGTTATCCCCATTTAATGAAGGAGAAAAAGCAATTTTTTCTTTATCATATTTACCTGTGATAGCATTTCTTCCTAAATAATATCCGCTTCCTGCAGCGTTCGAATTAATCATTATCGTTGATGTTTGTGTAGTAGGCTGGATTTTATCATATACTGTGTTATCAAAAATGGAAGGATCTGTCCAATTACCATAGTATCCTAAGAATGGAAGAGAAAGTGTTGCATGATCGCCTTTTTCATCATATAAGCTTGTGTAACCTTCGCGCTTTTTCTGTAAAAGTGATCGTCCCACGTTGAACTACCGCAATCTTATCTTTAACATCTAACTCACTATAATCCTTTTCTTCCCCAATTCCTGGTACCATTACATAAGCATATTCCTTGTTATCAAGTGTCTCCAATACATCATAGGTGTCTCCATCTGTGTTAGAAGCATTTTTATAAGGAATATTTTCATCCCCTACTTTAAAATATGGAGAATTATAAACAGTATTTTCCACACTTGCTACAGATAAACCTGCTGCAAAAGTTGATGGTGAAGACACAACCGCATTATCTGGATTTGACGCTAATGGCATGTTAGTTCCATATGTATTATTAACTACAGCATTATCATCATTACCAGCAGCCATCAATAAATTAACGCCTGATTCCGATACCCTTGTATACGCTTCTTTTACTGCTTCTTCCCCTATTTTTGTGAAGCCAGCACCTGATCCTAAGCTCATATTAATGGAATCTGCACCTAATGAAACAGAGTCATCTAATGCAGCCAAAATATCATCATCATAGGCTGATCCAGTCCCATCTGAAAACACCTTCATAATCATTAATTGAGCTTCTGGAGCAATACCTTTAATTTTATCACTATTTGCTGCAATAGTTCCTGCTACATGCGTTCCATGGTCTATATCACCAATGACATTCGGGTCTTTATCTGCATAATCATATCCAAAAGGAACCTTTTGACTTGCAAACACATCATCTGACGATAAATCTCCAGCATTTAAACTAACGGAAGATATAAGTGACGAAATATCACTTTTTGAATATTTTGAATTTTGTGGGTCTTTTTGAAATGCTTCATGATTTGTATCTAGTCCCGTATCAAGAATAGCTACAATCGTTTTCTCTCCTTCATATCCAAGCGCTTGCGCTTGATCTGCCCCAATCATTACACTACTATTTTTCATTTGTATATCATTATTTGCTTCAGCTGGAAGTTCATATTTCACAGCCTCAAAAATTCTTTTTACACCAGATATTTTCTCTATTTTTTCAATGTTTTCCCGTTTTGTCTCTAACGAAAAACCATTCATAACTACTGTGTATCGATAGTTATCTTTAAAACTAGCATCTACCTTTTCAGAGATCTTTTTCATTACGGAGTCTTGTTCCCCCATAATATTATTTGCAATTTCCTTTCCCTTATTAGAATTAATAAACTCAGATGGTTCTTGTTTACTTTTTGTACTGTAATAGTCTAATACTGGTCCTTCCTCTAATTCTACTATTACACGAACCTTTTCTTGTGGATCATAACCAAATTCCTCACTAATATTTTCTTTTTGAGAAATATTTAATTCACCCTCGGCTTTTTCCATAGTTATATAACTAGTATTCTCTTTTGCACTTACATAGTTATTACTAAATGGTGTGATTGTACTAAATAATACAACCAATAGAGTTAGTAGAGTAGTAACTTTTTTGCCACTCTTTAATATACTCATTTCCCCTTCCCCCTAAACTATTTATTTAGAAAATTCAATTACTTTAATATAATATCATGTAGTTAGATATGTTTCAAACTATATTTTAGATAACAATCTAATTTAGTTTGTCTTTTATTATATCGCTGTGATACTATTACATTAAAGTAAGCGTAGTTGTAAGTACCCTTATAAAAAATTGCATAAATAGTAAAGGAGCTACCTAATGGATATATCAATAACATCTAAATATGATGTTTTTACAGAATGTATTTTCTTATTGGAGAGGAGAAATTTACCAGAAGGGGATGAGTTTCCTAAAACAATCTATGATGTTATACAAAAGATATGTGAAAAGTACAATATCCCTTTTGAAGAATTTTCGGATGAAATTTATATTTTAGCAGAAGTAGAAAATTTTATTATGGACAATCTAGAAATCGAAGAAAAAAAACTACTTTTCTATTTTGGCATTGAATCACAATCGGACTATTCACTTGCATGGGCATTATATTATACAATACGTAAACAAATTATTTTTAATGATAATGATTATGAGAATCCCCATGAATTTGATTTAAGAATACAACTTATTGGACTAGTTCTTAATTATAATCTTGAAGGAAAAGAAATTAAAACAGAAAAAGATTTAAATGATTTCTTAAGAGATTATCAGTGTACAATAGAGGACAAATGGTTATATACTCAAGTATTCTATAATGCTGGTAAATTTCAGAAGGAATTGCTTGAAATATTGGAAGAAGTTTCTGATCTATTTAATCAAAAAGCGAACATTCTGCAATCTTATATTGACGCCTCTGCTATCTTTCTGAAGGAATATTTCTTGAAGAATCCTGAATCTAACATAATGAAACAATATAATTTACAGTTAAACTCAAGAGAATTAATTATCATTCCGAGTGCAATGGGGTTTAATACATTAAAATGGAACCATATGGATACAGATGGTCCGGAATATTTATATGCTGGAATTATGTACCATAAAATTGGCTCACTTATTCAAAAATACAATCACAATGAAGAAACCCTATTAAATCGCCTTAAGCTTTTAAGTGATAAAAGAAGACTAGAAATCTTGAAAGCACTAAAAAACGGTCCCTTGTGCGGACAAGATATTTCTCAATTACTCTCACTTACGCCTGCAACTGTTTCTCATCATATGAATTTCTTAGTAAATGAGGGATTTGTTCGGGTGCAAAAAACCGGTGTGCGAATTGACTATTACTATGTACCAAATGAAATGAATCTCTTCATGAAAAGCCTAAATAATGTTCTGCTATAAGTTTAATTTGGTTCTAATCAAAATTATTAGGCTTTTTTATTAAGATTGATACTATTAAATACTTTAAATTCATAGGAGGTTTTCCCTCCTAATTGTAACACTTTTAAGTTCTTCTATATTTGTAAGGTGAATCCAATAACAAAAAGCCCATCCTACCAATACTTGCTGTTTCAGAATTATTTTTCGCAAAAAAAAGCCACCAAATGGCAGCTGGAATTACTTTAAGAAAGCACCAATAGATTAATGAGAGGATTATTTGCTCTAAATCCCTATATTAACCCATTAAGACTTCTTTCCTCTCTCTTTTCTTCGGTATCACTTACATACTAACTTAAAAGCCGTTAATATACGGATTATGATCCATTTCATGTTCGATTGTTGTTTTTCTCCCATGACCAGACAGTACAATCGTCTCTTCAGGTAAATTTAAAAGCTTCTCGTGAATGCTATTTATTAATGTACGTTGGTTACCACCAATTAAATCAGTTCGTCCAATACTTTCATAGAAAAGAGCATCGCCAACAAATGCCCAATTCTCTTTTTTAAAATAAAATGTGACACTTCCTGGAGAATGCCCTGGTGTCTCCATCACTTGAAAGGTAAAATCTCCAATTGTCATCTTAGGATTCTCATCCAAGAAGTGCTCTGCTGGTCTGGTAACTACAGGATTGGGAAGTCTAAATGCCTCACTCCCATTTAATTTCGGATCAATCAACCACTCTTCTTCTTTGCTATGTACATAAACGGGAATGCTATAATCTGTTCTAACTTCCTCCACTGCACCAATATGATCAAAATGTGCATGGGTTAAAAGAATTGCAATAGGGGATAATTCTAACTCCTGAATCATCTTATTCAATTTTACTCCATTTGCACCTGGATCTATTACTAAACAATCCTTCTTTTCATTCCATACTAAATAACAATTGGTCTGGATTGGCCCTAAAGGAATTTGCTTATACTCCACAAAATCCCCTCCTATTTATTCTCTAATTGACTTACTACCCGTTCCACTTTCTCTTCCATTTTTCTAGTGATGTCTCTTCTGTCATCAATTCTGATGTTTGTGCAAACACGCACAAGACCTTTTTCAAATGGAACTTCATGCATTGCCTGAATCACTTCAAATAATGTTGGAAGTTCTCCTTCAATAATCGTGTTCATTGGTGTTAATTGGAAGCGAATTTGGCCTTTTTCCTCATAGTTCATTAAAACTTTTTGAATGTCTGCTACATACGCACTTACACTTGGAGTTTGTGTGCCAACTGGTATAACTGTTACATCAACGATTGCCATAATTTATTATTCTCCTTTCTCTTCTATCAGCCAATGGATTTCATCTATTATTATTCGATTTGAGTTCATTCCTATGATGGCATATTTTTATACCAACTTCAACTATTGAGCAATATTGGACGTAAACAATGGTGTAATATCTCCAGTCTCCATATTCAGCATATTTTCAAGATAATAGCCATAAAGACAGTACTTTCCATCGCTTGAAATTTGAATTGGCTGATCTTCTAAATCTTTATCGGCAAATAACTTTTTACTCAGACCTGTTTCCATATCTACTTCAATAAGTTCAAAACCCTCCTGATACGTTTCTGCATTGCCATTTCTTTCGGGAGTAAAGGTAAGAAAGCTATTTTTATAAATGGTATAGTTCGGAACTAACCAATTTGCAAATTTTGATAATCGAGGAACAGAAATACTCCCTTGCTTCTTAATATTTGCATCATAAAAAGTATAAACTGCCTCTTCTTCTTCTTCCCCCTTACTTGATATAGTAAGTAGAAATTCATTTTTCTGGTCAACAAAGTAAATATTAGCCAAATCTATTTCGTTTTCTTCTTCCGTTTCCAAATTAAATATTTTCAGCGGGGCATATAATGACGGATTGCTTTGATCCCAGTCAAGATACATTACCTTTTCCTTCGTTAACCATTGTGGAAAAGGAGTAGAGACAGGAAAATCACTTAATACATTTTCCTGAATATCCAATGTGAATACTTTACTTTCCCATTCCTTGGTTAAAGTTGTAATGAGCAATTCATTTTCATTATGAGAATTCCATGAAAAGTCTGTTTCATAGCTTTGTAGCTTTCTAGAAAGTATTTCATTTCCTTTATAATCAATTATATGAATTTCTCCTTCTTCCTCAGAAAGAGCCGTATAAATTAACAGTTGATTTTCATTTAAAAGAACATTAGATAATTCTTCTTCCGACTTATATAGAGGGATATGCTTTCCTGTATAAATATTATAAGCATAAATTTCATATACCCCTTCATAGATAGAAGAATAACAAATCGTATCTTTCTTTATCCAGCCATATACTTGCTCAAATTCTCCTTCAATTGGACTTATAGGAGGAAGCATCGCGTTGTTATCAACATCATTGTCCTTCGCTTCATTTTCACTGGCTGAATCATCATGTCTAGGAGCACAGCTAGACAGAATTAGTGTGAAAAAAGTGAAGAGAAGAACTATTCCTAGCGTGTTTCTCTTACCTAATGAAAACATTTTTCACACCCCTATAATACTATTCAAGTTTTGTTCACTCTATAGAATAGTAACACAAAAAAGCCGACTTTTTTCGGCTTTTTTCAAATCCACTTGTAGATTTTTTATTAAAAGTAATATTTCCAATCAAATATAGGTCATTTGTTACAACTATATAGTTATTTAATATCTCTTAAAAATGGAATACTTCTCTTTTTTCAATTTGCCTAAACTTTTCTATAGAATGATGTGTAGCCCTACATATATAAGGAAGCCAAGAAAAGTCCAGTTGTTTCATGATAAATTTCATTAAATTGAGAGAGAGGGAGTGGATTTATCCCTTTTCCTAACTCAATTGTGAATCCCGGCTTTCTTAATTCTTGAATAAACCAATCTTTATATCCTGCATGACTATCTACATTTTGGATCGCTTTATATCCACTCACTCTCGAAAATTCTTCTGCAATTGCTCTCGATTCTTCTGGTTCCATTCCTTCATATCCCCAATACAATTCTTTTCCCTGTGTATGTAAAGCTACTAATCGATCAAATTTTTCTTTTTCAACTAAATTTGCCATCACCTGAGACTCTGGTTCTGACAAAGGGCTATCTCCAGGATAGTCTCTTGGAGCAGGCGCTTTCGGTTCTTTTCGTTCCTTTTCTATTTCCCAATTAGATGGAAATTGATTATTTAAATCTACACCACGGATATTTGCTTTCCAGCCAGTAAAATCGCTGCTACCTGCATTTATGGAAATGATTTTTTCTTTTTCTTTCTCTAAAGGACCGTTTAAAACCAAATCAACTCCGTCAGGATTAACCATTGGTACAAGTGATAAATCAGTACCCTGATACAGTGGCATTGTTCGAACATTGCGCATAGTAGTTCCGTTTGTTAATGATAATAAAAAGTCATTTAAAAACGTCATTAAAATTCCTGTCGTAATCCATTCATTTGCATGGAAGGAAGCATTTATATGAACCTTTTTCTTTCCCTTTCCTATTCTGATTTCATCGAGATTTTTTCCTAATACACTTTTTCCTATTGTTTCCTTTTTAATGAATGGGAAGGCCTTTATTAAACGATTCATATCTGACTGTAGGGATGTATAGTCATACTTTTTCTTTCCCTGCACAAATCGTCCCACAATACGGTTTGGGATTAAAATCTCCTCTCCGACTTTAAGTTTATTAGGATTTAATTGTTGATTTAATAATAATATGCTATCAACCGAAATATTTCTTGCTCCTGCAATTTTCCACAGAGTATCCCCTTGCTTTATTTGATGGACTTGTGATTCAAATCCAGGAATTTGGATAGTTTCAGAAACTGCTAATTTATTTGGATTTACGCTAGGATTACTATCTAAAATAAGATTTAGGGGAACCATAAATAGTTGACTATAGTACCAAAGTGTATCTCCTGGTCTCAATTTAATCTCCATATGATCACTCCTCTCTCTATTTATATATATGAATCCCTGATAAAAAACATGCTTAGCAGCGATATAGCAATTGCATATTATAATTTTTTTATGAAGGTGCTGTTTTCTTACATAATTTGACCTATAAGCAGCACTAACGGATTTAATCATTTAAAATATATAAAAAAGCTTCATGACTAATATAGTCACAAAGCAGTTTATTGCTAATCTATTAACTAAACATCAATTAGTATCTTCCCTTACATCAAGCATTCCGTTTTCTTTATCATAAAAACGTAGTAGGTCTCCATAAATAATGCTATCAGAATACTGTAATTCTAAATTAGCCTGTTCTATATAGGGTTCACATGCATTACCGTCAGCTACTTCTCCTGTCGCGCGCTCATAACAAACCTCTTTAGTATATACATACTCTTCTGTAATAAAGCTACCATCTCTTAAAACAACAAATTGATTGTTTTTTTCTGAGAATAGATCTGAACCAAATTGGATATCATTTTTCGTTTCAATACCAAGCAAATGTAGAAGAGTAGGCTTGATATCCATTTGCCCCGAAACAGTTGAGAGTGTTTTCCCCTTCATCCCTGGAATATGGATAACAAAAGGAACTCTTTGTAATTGCGTACTGACAAAAGGAGTAACTTCTTCCCCTAATAATTCAGCCATTGCTTTATTATGATTTTCAGAAATTCCATTATGATCTCCATACAAGATGATAATACTATTTTCATAGAGACCTTCCTCTTTTAATCTCTCGATAAAAATTTTCAACGCTTCATCCTGATATCGAACAGTCGGTATAAAGTTATTTAACGTTCTACTTCCAGTTGTTAAAGGTTCAATTAATTTATCCTCTTCTTCCAGTTCAAAAGGAAAATGATTTGTCAACGTGATAAATTTACTGTAGAACGGCTCTGGCATTTCTTTTAAATGAGCAATCGATTGTTCAAAAAAGTCAATATCCTTCAATCCCCAACCAACAGAATTGTCCTCGTTTACCTCGTAATCATTAATTTCATAAAATCGGTCATATCCCAAGCTTTGGTACATAATATCCCGATTCCAGAAACTTTTATTATTTGCATGAAGGGAAGCTGTAAAATAACCATTTTCTTTCAAAATTTCTGGTGATGCTTGAAATTCATTTCCAGAATGGGTAAAGAAAACGGCCCCTCTGCTTAATGGATACAAGGAATTTTCGACAATAAACTCAGAATCTGATGTTTTACCTTGTCCAGTTTGGTGATAAAAATTATCAAAATAAAAGCTTTCTTTAATAAAATCATTTAAAAATGGGGTGATTTCTTCCCCATCCACTTCCCGGTTTACAGTAAAAGCCTGTGTGGATTCTAAGCTTACCATTATTACATTTTTCCCCTTAGCTATTCCAAACATATCCTTATTTGGTTCTGTATAATTCGCCTGATTGTAATTAACCATATCTGTTAACTCACTACCATCCGCAAAAGCTCTTTGCGCAGTAGTCTTTGTTTGAAGAAAAACATCATAAAGTTGGTAATTATACGTCCCAATATTTTTCACTAATAGCTCTCTGTCAAATGTCCTAGTTAGTAATTGCGTTCTCTGAGTTTCAGCTAAGCTTAAATTGAAAAAAGCTAAGCTTATCGTAAATAAATAGAAAATACTTTGCTGCATCCTAGTATATTTAGGAATTTTTAAGAATGCTGGCTTCTTTTTCATAATAAGCGCAAGTAGAATAATATCTACAAAGAAAAGAATATCTGTGAGATGAACCAGCTCTCTAACACTACTTCCTAAATCACTCATATTACTCGTCTGAAATAAGAGTGGCAGGGTTAAAAAATCGGTATATACACGGTAAAAGACAACATTTGCATATAATACAATCGAAAGTGTCAAACTGGAGATGAGCACATATCTTTTTTGATTTTTCTCCGAAAGAAACATGGAAATACCCAAAATAAATAACAGGGAGCTTAATGGATTAATAATTAATATAAATTGTTGAATCGAATTTTCAATTTTGATATCAAAGCTAGTCATATATGCAATATTCGTTTTAATCCACAATAAAACTGTTGCAACCGCTATAAGTGATAGCTTTGACCATTCAAATTTATTCTTAAACAATGATGTATCCTCCTTACTATTGATCAAACAAAATCTCGACATAATCACTTTACACATTTTACAATAATTTTATTATATAAAGACAATCTTTATGAAATTTTAATCTAATTTTCATCTTTGCGTATTAATATAGTATATTACACTTTTTTAGACGTGCAACTAAAAGAAAAGTTTCAAAAACTTTTGCTTTTTTTAAAGTGTCCTTTTTATGAATATTCCATCTATTAATCTAGTAAAAAATCTTCTCCCGATTCAGAAGAAGATTTTGTGAAATATTTGATTTAAAATATGTCTGATACTCTCATCATTTGATTAATTTTTTGCAAGCCACGCAGCACCAATTACTCCCGCTGTATTCCCCAATGTCGCAACATCAATTACAGTTGATTCTGCTACACTTTTAAAAGAGAACTTCAAGAAGTTTTCTTTTACTGGATTTAATAGCACATCACCAGCTTTTGAAACGCCACCACCGATGACAATTTTCTCTGGATTTAAAGTATTAGCAATATTAGCTAGTACCAATCCTAAATGGAAAGCTACGAATTGGACAATTTCATTAGCTAATTCGTCCCCTTTTTTCGCTGCATCAAATACATCCTTTGCCGTAATAGCGCCGTCTTGATCTAACACAGAATGAAGTACACTCAACGTATGTCTTTCAGCCAATCTTTCTTTTGTCAATCGAACTATTCCAGTTGCAGAAGCAATCGTTTCTAAACAGCCTGTTTTTCCACAATTACAAGGAGCTCCGTTTTCTACAATAGCCGTCAAATGACCTATTTCACCAGCAGCCCCCTTCACTCCTTGCACAATATCACCGTTTATAATAACTCCGCCACCAACACCTGTGCCAAGAGTAACACAAACTAAATCTTTGGATCCTTCTCCAGCACCTTTCCACATCTCACCTAGTGCTGCACAATTGGCATCATTGTCAATTGTTACCGGCAAACCTAAATCTGCTTCAAGGCGCGCTTTTAATGGGAAGTTATCTGGCCAACCTAAGTTCACTGTATTGAAAATAACACCTGTTTTATAATCAAATGGTCCAGGTGCGCCCATCCCAGCACCTAAAACATCTTCCTTCGAGTGTCCTAATTCTTGCAATTTAGCATCGATAGATTTAGCAATGTCGGATGTAATATTTTTTCCATCTTCCGAATTATCTGTTGGGATTTCCCAATGATCGATTAAATCTCCCTTTAATGATAAAAAAGCGATTTTTACCGTTGTTCCACCTAAGTCAATTCCTGCTACCCATTTTTCCTGCATCATTAATTCCCCCTATTTTTCTGTTCCGATAATAGCTGTATTTCTTGATTAAGTAATCGCATAGCAGAGTCAAAATCTTGCTCTTTAATTAATTGAGATTGATACAATTCTTTTATTTCAGATTTCATTAATTGTAAATCGCCTACACGATCGCCAACATAAATAATCGTTCCATATTTTTTTAAAAACTGTTGCACATCATAAATGGTTTCCATGGTACCCCTCGATTTCATACATATTCGACTCACTGCAAAGGTTTGCATAAAGTGATAAATTAATCGTTTTCAAATTAAGTATATCGGAAATGAATCGTTTCCTCAACAGCAGATTCATTTCTCCCATTAGAATAGTAATAAGCAAGATAATGACTTTTACGCGAAATATTTTCATACCAAATTAAAGCCTAAACTACTCCATTTATCATATTTCTCTTCTTTTCTCATATATTAAAAAAAGTACCTCTAAGACAGGCTTTTAAAGTAAAATGATTTCCCATTAGATGGAGCGGTGAAAAAAATGAAAAAAGATTTTATTCGATTAAGTCTCTCTCTTATTATCCTTGTTGCTATTTTTTATATTTTTCAGCAAAAGCAAATTGCAAAGGAAAGTATAACTTATTTTCCAATTGATCCTACTGTTACTTTCCCAAAAGCAAATACTACCCTTACATTTCATAAAAAAAGATTCGATGAGTATAGCATTCTCTGGAAAAGCAATTCTTCTATTAACAAGCGAGCGTATTTACGTCAAGATATGAGCTTACTTTATGGAAATGGGAAGCTGATAAGCACGATGGGAGAATGGCGACAAAATACATTAGAACTTTCAGAAGAAAAGACCGTTGTGGAAAGAGAAAGCAACTATTTACAAGCAATTACTTTTCATTATGCTGAAATACATGATGCCAATGAAAGAATTTTCAGTTCTCAAAAAATTTCAGCAGACAATTTATATATCATTAATTCGAAGTTTGAGAGTGCACCACTATCTTTTCATTCTCCAAATAACTTAGTCGAAAAAGATTGGGCAAGAACATTAGATAAACAAGCATTAGATTATATTGAATACTCTTATCGCCAAGTATTAAAGAAATTTCATATTTCAGCTGAACAATATGATACAAAACTTTTACTCACAGAATTAAGTAAATTTAACGATACACCACTCCCAGATTTTTCAAAGGAACAAAGTGCAAAAATTCTTGGACAATTGACTGAAGGTCTTTATAAAAACTATTTCCTGGGAATTATGAAAGAAGACGGAACCATTGCTGATCCCATCGGCAGTTCTATCCCGGTGATATTAATTAATGACAATCATCTTCTTATCTTATTTACAACAAAGGACGGTGAAGCGATTGTTTTAAGACAGCAAATTTCTACTCTTTAATTTTATCCCATAATAAAAGATATTTTGGATTGTTTTCATCCAATTCTAAAGCTTTTTGTAAATATTCTCTTGCTTCTTCTAGATTCTTATCATAAAGACTGACAACTGCTAAATTATAATACGCTTCATGAAACTGTGGATTTAAATGGATTGTTTTTTGCAGATTTTTTTCAGCTGCTGCAAATTCCTTTTTCTTAAGCTGGATATAAGAAAGTAAAAAATAATAGTTCTCATTATTTTTAGTTTCAATTGTTACTAAAACATCTTCTGCATCATCATATTTTTCATCATTTACATAATTGTTGACCATAATAAATGCAGATTTGTCCCGATTTTGTGAAACCCCTGAACTCGATGAATAGGCAATGCCAATACCTATTAGCAATAGAGTAATAAGTAGCGCCCCAAGCTGGACTTTCCAGCTTTTTTTCTTTGGAAAATGGACGATAGCTGTTGCTAGAAAACCACCTACTAATCCACCAATATGTCCCGCATTATCGATTCCTTGTATAGTAAAGCCAAATATAAGATTAATAATGATAATAATAATGACATTCCAACCCATCACTCGAAAAAACAGCTTTGGAAATTGCCAGGCAAAATAAAGAAGTGCACCGAAGCATCCAAAAATCGCGCCACTTGCGCCAGCTGATAAAGATGGACTTATTAAATAACTTGCAAACACCCCACTAAATCCAGCAAAAAGATAAATGATGAAAAATCTACCATTCCCAAAAATTCTTTCTATTAATGGACCAACATAATAGAGAGCAAATGAATTCATGGCTAAGTGCAAAAAACCAATATGTAAAAAAATAGGTGTTATTAAACGCCACCATTCCCCCATAGCGATTAAATAATTTACTTTCGCTCCCCATTGAACCAATGTTTCGCTATTGTTACTTCCTCCGCCCCCTTCCATTAGAAGAAATATTATTACTTGAACGACAATAAATAAATAGGAAATAAACGGTTTGCCAAAGTTAAGTAACTGCCTTTCTTCTTTTTCATTTTGTTTTATTAGCTCAAGGATATTTTCTTTATAGCGCTCCATTTGATCGTCGCGTTCTTCTGATGTACCTGGTATGTCATTTAAGTTTGTTATTTTTCCGCCTGCTATTTCCCACTCGTCTACTGACCGATCAAGAAGAATAGTATTAATTTGCACTTTTTTATCAGGACTATTAAACAAGTGATTTACTAAATGGTCATAAGCATCTACAGGAGGAAAGGCAGTTATATACACGCTCTCTACCTTAAGTGAGCGTTTACGCAATGTGCGTCTTATCCTCTCTGCATTTAATGCTGTTCTTTCCATATCCCTACTTAACCAATTACTCCAATCAAGATCCATTTGGAACAACCGAATAATCGGTGTGTTTCCTCTGTTCTTTTTGCTCTCCAGCCAAATTTCTTGTTGATTTTCTGCTAGATAGATTACTTTATAACGGCATTCCACTATTAAAAAATAGACTATTCTCCAATACTTGTACGGTTCAATCACCATCTGTTTTCTCCCTACTCTCCAAACGCTGAAAGCTATATCTTCTCTATTTCATTTGTCCATTCATTAAATAAGACATTTTCTCTTTTTAGGAAATCACCTTTCCCTTTACAATACTATAAATGGTTGTTTTTTTCCTTTTTTTATCGCTTGAACGTCACAAAAATATTAATTCTTTCATTATGTAGAAATATGTAAATAACTTTAATAGAAGCAAATGCTTCACCATATCTTTTTCATATAAGATTGGTTGCTAAGGGGAGCCATTCTAAAAATTATACCCAATCAAGAATAAAAGGAAACAGATGAACTAAATACCCTGTGAATTATGTTTTCACAAGGTATTTAGAGAGATTATTGATAGATTGTATCTTTAGAACGACCAAAAACGGAATTCATCATCGTTCTTTTTACACTAGGAATATTCATCAATATCCTTACTGCATACTTCCGAATAAATGGATTTCTCAAAATAGTATTTATGACACGATACCGTTTCTGAAATAAATAATATCCACCTAAAGCAATTAGTAAAATGGAGAATACTCGTGACATTTTTCCATCCCTCCTAATGATTAGTTTGGTGAATATATTATTTTTTATCCGCATAGAGTAGTGAAAATATTCTCGTTTTTTATCGCTTGTAAAATAAAATGATCAATGATTATAAATGAAAAAAAAGATAGCTCAATGCCGCAAGAAAACCTGATAGAACATTCACCATATCATTGTTAAAAAGGGTGAAGCCTTTCTTCTTTACTACAGTCTGATGACATACCATTCTTGTTTCCACCATTTGACCACAAATTGGACATTGATACTCAACCTGTATAAATGCCCCTAAAAGGGTATCCAATACATTCCCTAGAAAACCAAAAAGAAAAACGAGAAAAAATCCCCACAGCTGAAGAGGAAATAATAATGTAGCTATAATAGCAATTAAAAATGAACCTGCTAATCCTGCCAATGTCCCTAATATGCTAACAGCTCCTGATGTTCCTGTTTCCGTCTCCTTAAAGGTTCGAATAGATAATGGTCTTCTTTTACTTAATGATCCAATTTCGGAAGCCCAAGTGTCTGAATTAGCAGCTGCAAGCAAAATAGCGAAAACCGTAATCCAAACAGACTCTTCTGTAATAAAATAAATAATACCTACAATAGCAGCAAATCCTCCATTTGCCATTACTTGTAGCCAATCTCTCCTAGAACCTTTTTGTGTTTTTTTCTCCATTGATTTTTTTGTTTTACTTTTGTACGTAGAAAGCATGCTAGAAGACACAAAAAAAGCTCCTAAAATAATTAGTCCCTTATAGCCAAAACCTAAAGCAATTCCACTGCCGACAAAAAAAGCTGCAATTGCACCGCTTTTTGTTAAAGACCTCCGTTTGTATGCGTAATAGGAGACAAATAAAATTACTAAAGAATACATTATACTACTCATTTGTACATAATATCCCTTCATTCGTGATTATTTTCTGTACAGCTAAATCATGTTTCTGAAGTGGTATTCTTTCTTTTACCTGCATAGAAAATGCTAACGAAATGGTTTCACCTTTATAGCTTTCTAAAAATCGGTCGTAATATCCTCCTCCAAAACCTATTCTGTATCCATTCCTCGAAAAGGCTAATCCTGGAACAAGGAGTAAATCGATTTCTTCTGGATTTGTTCGTTCTGTTTTTTCCATTATAGGTTCAAATAAATTGCTGTAAACCGATTCAAGCTGATTGAAACTCTCTAATTTACGAAAAAGCATTTGTCTAGTTTCAGGAATACACTTCGGCACACTTACCTCCTTTCCTAATTGCCAACACATACGAATGATTTGATATGTATCAACCTCTGGAAATTTGGAAATGGTAATTCCTATATGAGAAGCAGAAGAAAAGGAAGTATTGTTATATAGTTGAAGAGCTATCTGATAAGACATATGCTCATAATGGGGTTTACTGATTGCTTGTAGTTGTTTGATCATATTTGTTCGGAACTGTTTCTTTTCCAGCATATTATGTATACACCATCCTTACCATTTGTTTTTTAATATGAAAAAACAGAAGGGAGATATCCCTTCTGCTTATTTTGTTTCACGGTGAACGGTAGTACGTTTTTCTCTTGAGCAATATTTTTTTAGCTCAAGACGATCTGGATTATTTCGTTTATTTTTTTTAGAAATGTAGTTACGATCACCACATTCAGTGCAAGCTAACGTAATGTTTACACGCATGTTTATTTCCCTCCAAACTATAGGTTGCTAGTTCGTGCATACGACTTTTATATGATAACATCTTTTGTTAGGAAATGCTAGTACTTGTTTTCATTAGAATGTGATTCAGCTCTAAAACCTCTTTTTTTTCAGTACCAGTAATAGACCAAGCTCGGCTGATTCCAGTTGATTGAGGCATAATCTCCATGCTTAAGGAAAAAATGCTTACACTTGATCCTTTTGCCAATGGCTGATATTTAAGTATCCCCTTTTGATTATTCGTCCAAATATGCTCAGTGTGTACATTCCAAATAGGTTGTACCGTTCTCTGTTCAATACGGTTTGTATTATATTCTCCGTTTACCAAATAGAGCTGGTCATCAATAGAATGATAGATGACATTTTCCGTCGGAGAAACGAAAGAAAGATGCTCTTGGTATGCTTTTGGAAAATAATTTAACACTAAAATCTTTAATGTCTTCGCTTGTTGAGAATGATTTCTCACATAAATCTCGTTATATTGAATTTTAGAATGCTTGTGTATTTGCTTTACATGTACAGATATCGAATGTTCTGGTATCAATTTCTCATAGCCATTTTGAATCCAGTAAGTTTTTCCTTCAATCCAAATTCCAGGGGTAGTAGTTATTTTTTTCATAAGTAGCTTTCTTTGAGCACTTTGATAATCTTTTTGTAAATTAGCCTCAATCTTCACTCTACTTTCACCTACTCTACTATTTTTAATTAGATATGGATTCGTTTACCTTTGTATTTACTAGTAGTTCATCGAAAACTCTTTTTGTTTCTTCCCCAATTCGATTCCAGCTGAATAGTTGGCTTACTAATTTTTGACCATTTTTGCCAATCGTTTTGCCTTCTGTTGGATTTTCCAATAAATACTCGATATTTTCAACTAAGTTATCTGCATTATTTGGTTCCATAAATAAACCTGTTTCTCCATTCTTTATAATACCTTTTAAGCCACCAGTATGGGAAACAATCGTGGGAACTGCAAATATAAGGGACTCTAATGCTACAATTCCAAATGGTTCATACGAACTCGGAATCACAACGATATTAGCGTGAGCATAAAATGCATTTTTTTGTTCTCCGTGCAAATATCCTATTAATTGAACACATTCCGATAATCCATTTCTCTCGATAAATCTTTGATATTCTTCGTACATTGGCCCTACTCCAGCAATAACAAAATATAAATCTGATCGCTTTTTATGCAATTTTCTCGCTGCTTCCAATAAAGTACCAAAACCCTTTTCTTTTACCATTCTGCCCATCGCAAAAATAATTTTTTTATTTTTGTCTAAATGAAGGGATTCGACAGATGGAAAGGAAGCATTTTCAATTTGCATAGATTCTATTCCATTTGGAATAATGTTAATTTTTGATTGCTCTACTTCAAAAATGGACATTACCTCATCCTGCATATATTCACTGCAAACAATTAAAGAATCCGCTGCATGAATTAGTTGTCTTTCTTTCCCATGAATAAATTTTTGCATTTCCGTATAAATGCCACCATTTCTTCCATGTTCTGTCGCATGAATGGTTGCTATTAATGGAATATTTAATTGGTCCTTTAACGAAATTGCAGCAGCCCCTACAAGCCAATCATGTGCCTGAATTAGATCAAATGTCGTTTTCTTTCCTAACTCTATCGCTTTATCCCACATGGCAAGATTTAGTCCGCCGATCCAATGGATAAAATTTTGCTCTATACTATAAATTGGTTTAACACGATAAACGAATAAACCATTTTTTTCTTCTACATCTTCTGCCTTTTTCTGCATATCTTGGGCTGTAATAAGATGTACTTCATATCCATTTTTTATTAAACTGTTCGTTAAACCAACCACATGAGTACCAAGACCGCCGACTATATTCGGGGGATATTCCCATGATAAAATAAGTGCCTTCTTCTTATTTGATGGAATTATTTCATTTATTTTCGGGTTATTCATTTGTATGGTAGTATTTAATATTGGATGCACCTTTTCTCTCAAAGACATCCATTCCTTATCAATCGGTCCTTTCATAAATATACTTAATTGATTTGCTGCTTCCAGATAGGATGAAGCTTCTTCAGCCGTCCAATTATCTTGGTAGAGCAAAGCGCTTAACAATAGCCATTCTTTTTCCAACTGTTTCTGAACACTTTTCGCTTCATTTGATAACAGAACTTGTCTCCATTGATGTAGTTCTTTTTCTACAAAAGCCAAAGAAGCATATATATCACTTTGATTCTTGATTTGGCTTTCTCTATGTTGATCCAAAAAAGAAGAACAAAGATGTACATGATCCATCCCTTGACTAAATTGATTCAAATATGTTTCAGGAGTAATATGAACCATATAGCCTTCATCACATAAATAACGAATACTTTTATTTAATTCCTCTCCTATTTTTACATAGCTCTCTAAATCAATAGGTAGTGATAATATTGACTCATTCGTGTAATGATTATACGATTCAAGTACCTCCATAATCGCTTTATCCCACATTTGCTTTTGGGGATTTTTTTCTTGAAAAATCTGATATAAACTTTCTTCAACAGGAAAAAAAACAACATGATGGGGAGATTCAACAGCTAATCCTACATCGCTTGGCAATGGATCACTATGATTTATAGTTGCACTGTTTAGATAACTATATGTCAATTTCTCTTTTTGCAAATATAAATCTAATCCAGGCGAGAAATATCCTTCAGGAAACCAAAAGCCTTTTGGACGGTACTCTATATAGTCATCAATAATCGATAAACCCATTTCCATTTGCAATTGAACACCTGTACTAGTTGAAGCATTCGAAACTTGTGAAAAGGAAGCAGGGCTTGCAAGGAGTTCTATTCTATTATCTTGAATGAGTGATTTCATTATCTTTAATAAATTTTTATCTTTTTGTTGCCAATATGTTAGTAATTCAACGTTGCAGTTCTCTTTTTCTAAAAATTCTGTCATTTCTTCCCGAAATGACTGCAAATCTAATATTTCCATATATATTGGTGGTACAACAAGCTGAATGATATATGGAGAATTATTTTTTTCAGTAAGGAAAAGAAAGTTAATATATTGAATTGTGTGTTCATAAAATTCCCTTTTTTTATTCTTATCTTCCGAAAAATAATTCATAAAAGGAATGTTATTTATAACAATCAATTGAAAATACGAACCATTCATTTCTTTTTCACATCCTCTTGCTCTTCTAATTCATAATAGCTATAGGTACTTACATGCTCAATCCAATTCGGTATAGGATTGTCCCCTTTTTCCCAATTTTGTATCTCTTTTTCCATAGTACCAACTTGATCTTGTGAGATTCTCGGAGTATGTAATGGATTAGACTGTAATATCGGTAAAAAGGATTGGTAAACATCCAAGACTCCTATTTCAAAACAAAGGCTTCTGTTTGGAGACAAGTCTTGTAATATTATCGATTCCTGTCCATTCTCGACCGGAAGAAGGCGATAGCTATGTGCATTTCTTCCATTATAAATAATACTTGTTATATCATTAATCTTCACTGCCAAAGAGCAGGTTTCTGGGTCAATATCATAATAAGTAGAGATTAGCTGCCATTTCCCTTCAGGTATTCGCCAAAATACTAATGCAGTATTTTCACTTGTTAACCAAGCTTCCATGCCATTTTTCTTGGTTAATAAATCAACGCTTGTCCAAAAATGTTCTGAGACAAAGGGAATCTTTGGCTCTGTTTTTGTGGTTATTTGTTTCTCTTCTTCTTGTTCATTCTTCTCTTTTTCTTTCACGTACTTTTTCCATTGGTATTGAACTTTACCTACAGTTGAATTTAGTTCCATGGCAATTTTACGGAAAGAAAGCCCTTTACGTCTTAAACTTACAATTTGTTCAATCAATAGAAATAGCACCTCTTTCTAGATTTTTGATTTCCCTCTTTCTGACAATCTTGGGTGTATGTATCGCAAATTACTAGTATATGTCTACAAGATACTTTTTAGTTCCTATTTATACTATTATGTTACCACTGAATGGGGGATGCCACAATGAACAGATTTTGTCGGATTGCGCTTAAACTTATGTACGTTCATCTTGAAGGTGCAAAAAAATTTTTCTACCTTGTATCTGCTTCCTCTAGTAACCGAAATTCGACATATGCCTGCTTAAATGCAAGTAGTATTACGACATATTCCTAAATGTTTCGCAAAAAAATCGAGTATTGTCTCCCGGTTGAGAAAAATGGCTGATGAATATTTTTTGTTATCTTATAGCAATTTTCATTCATTCCTTCCATAAGTTACTTTGATTAAATAGGAATTATTGATTGATAATGATAAAATATCTTAGACTGGACTGTTTTACTGCAAAGATAAAGATGATTTCTTTTTTCCTATTGAACAACAATCTTTTAGAAAACAGCTTTTTTTAAATAGTCTAATACTATTAATTTGTGACATGAGGTGAATTATGTTAATTGTAACGCTAGTATTATTAGGGATTTCTTTATTGCTTCTTCTACTATCTTTTTTTCTTCGTGATCCTATAAAAGACTTACGCGAGGAAATAGATCAGCTATCGATTCAGCAAGTACAGGAACTATATAAAATGAAAAAGAAATTAAAAGTGTTAGAAGAGGAATTAATGATTGGTGAGGAAGATTTTTCTTTTAAATCTCCTTCTTCTGTAAAAGAAATAAAGCCAATCCAAAATGAAAATACTCCATCTATTCATGCCATCATTAAAAACCAAGTTTGGACACTTGCAGCAAGTGGAGTTCCAATTGATCAGATTGCCAATCAATCATCCCTATCCATTTCTCAAGTTCAACATATTATTAACGAACGGGAAGGACAATAATGAAATGAAGAAACAAAGTTTACGTTCATTCGCTATAGGAATGCTCCTTTCAGCTAGTGTGATCGGTAGTTATTATTTCTATATGGAAAAAAACACTCACCAAGATGAAAACTTCCTAAACACAAATGATGCGACTACATACCTTAAAAAACAGGGTTTTATCGTTTTAAGTAATGTAGAATATGAGGAACTGAACAAAAGCATAGAGGAAAATAAACAAGAACAAGCAAAGTCTGATACAGAGGCAAATAATAAACAAGAGGAAGCTGAAAAAGAAGCACAAGAGACATATTCCTATACGCTAAAAGTTAAAAGCGGTATGAGTATTTCCACAATTGCTGAATTATTATATAAAAATAAGATCGTTAAAGATCAAGAAGAATTCGAAACATACTTAATCGATAACGATTACCACACAAAAATTCAAGTTGGCAGCTTTCGTTTAACGAGTGAGATGAGTCATAAGAAAATCGCTGTGACTCTTACTAAGTAAATAGCGCTTCTTTAGGATGGTATAAAAGCATTCTTGTCAGGACGAAAAAAACCAAACAATCAGACAATAGTTTCTAAGATTGTTTGGTTTTTTATATTAGTTTTTTAAATGACGTTTATAGTAAAAATTTGTTGTTTATGCCTGTTGCCTTATTTTTTTACCAATCGTATTGTCTGCCTTTAACTAAATAAAAAATATTTTCAGCTATATTAGTAGTGTGGTCGGCTGCTCTTTCTAAATAGCGACAAACAAATGTTAGTTGAGAAATTTGATGTAAATATTCAGGTTTATTTTTACTGATTTCAAACAGCTCCATAAACGCTTGTTTGTTTAAACTATCTACCTCATCATCCATCTCAGCAATTTTCCGAGCTAACCTTGTGTCCTCTTCATTATATGCATTTAAAGATAACCGTAACATTTCATTCGTGATTTCCAGCATTTTTTTGACATGTACCATCGGTTTTACTAAATCCTGATTACCTATTCTAATAGTAGCCTTTGCTATATTCACTGCAAAATCTGCAATTCTTTCGATATCTGTCGCAATCTTTATTCCAACAATAATTCTTCTTAAATCAATAGCAACAGGTGCCTGTTTTGCAATAAGAAGAATTGCAAAATCATTTATTTCTTCATACAACCTATCTGCCTTTGCATCATCATCAATTATTTCTAGAGCCATCTCGATGTTTTGTGTCTCAAGTGCAGCTAGTGATCTTTGGAGAGCTTGAATAGAAAATTCTCCAAGCTCTGTCAATTTTCCTTGTAGTTCCTTAAGCCCTGCTTCAAACTTCTCTCTAACTGGCATGATAAGAGTCTCCTTTTTCGGGTGTTGAACTGAATTTATTATCCAAATCTTCCTGTAATATAATCTTCGGTTCTTTTATCCTTTGGATTTGAGAATATTTTATCTGTTACATCAAACTCAACAACTTCTCCATTTAAGAAGAAAGCTGTTTTATCAGAGATACGAGCAGCTTGCTGCATATTATGTGTAACAATAATGATGCTATAATTTACCTTTAGTTCTTGAACTAGCTCTTCTACTTTTAATGTCGAAATTGGATCAAGTGCAGAGGTTGGCTCATCCATAAGAATAACATCTGGTTCTATAGCTAGACATCTAGCAATACATAGACGCTGCTGCTGTCCGCCAGATAGTCCATATGCATTCTGATTTAATCTATCTTTTACTTCATCCCAAATTGCTGCACCTCTTAGACTTTTTTCCACAATTTCATTTAATATTTTCTTATCACGAATGCCATGAATTTTAGGACCGTATGCCACATTTTCATAAATTGACTTTGGAAATGGATTCGGTTTTTGAAAGACCATTCCTACTTTTGTTCTTAATTCTTCCACTCCATAGTCTTTGTCAAAAATATTTCTACCACGGTAATTAATTTCACCAGATGTTTTTACACCTGGCACTAATTCAATCATACGATTTAATGTTTTTATATATGTCGATTTCCCACATCCAGATGGCCCAATAATAGAAGTTACTTCATTTTCAATAATATCTAAATCTATATTTTTCAGCGCATGGTTATCCCCGTACCATAAATTAAGCTGATTTGTTTTATAAACAGAATTTTTTACCTTACCATCTAAATCATTACTTTCTACTGCTTTCTTCACTTTATCTACAAAGACTGTACTCATTTGAAGTTCCCCCTATACGTTTAATAACGCTTTTGAAATTTATTTCTAATCAATACTGCAATAGAGTTCATTAAGATTAATAGCACTAAAAGAACAATTATTCCTGCTGCTGCAAGACTCTGAAATTCTTCTTGTGGTCTTCCCGTCCAGTTATAAATTTGCATTGGTAATACTGTAAACATATCAAAAACTGTTCTCGGCAAGAATGCAAGGAATAAAGGAAGACCCAATACAACTAATGGTGCTGTTTCTCCTATTGCACGTGAAAGTGCCAATATCCCACCTGTTAAAATGCCAGGGATAGCTGCCGGCATTACCACTCTAACGATTGTCTGCCATTTTGTTGCACCCATACCGAGAGATGCTTCTCTTAATTCACTAGGTACAGATCGGATTGCCTCTTGAGCAGCTACAATAATAATTGGCAGAACCAATAAGCTCATTGTTAAACCTGCAGCAAGCACACTTGTTCCAAGTGACATGGCACGAACAAATAAGGTTAGTCCTAATAAACCAAAGACAATTGATGGTACACCAGCAAGGTTTGATATATTGATTTGGATAAAATTCGTAAACTTATTTTTATTCGCATATTCTTCTAAATATATTGCAGTCCCCACTCCAATCAAAAGGGAGACAGGTGCAACTACTGCCATAAGCCACACAGTTCCTATTAAAGCAGTATAAACCCCTGCATTTTCAGGTTTACGGGATGGCAAGCTTGTTAAAAATTGAAAATCCAAATAGCCAATTCCTTGAGTCAATACTCGATAAAAAAGGATAGCGAGAATAACTAAACCAAATAAAGTCGCGCTAAAAAATAATCCTCTCATTATGACATTTTTCATTAATCTCGGTTTCATTTTTTTTATAACATTTGAATGATTTATCAACTTCATCTTAATATTCCTCCCTAAAACGACGAGAAATGTATTGGGCAAGCAGGTTCATTAAGAAGGTAAACAGAAATAGTGTAAATCCAACTGCATAAATACTGTAATAGATTGTTGTCCCATATCCTGCATCTCCTTGGCTAACTTGAACAATATAGGCTGTCATAGTTTGAATTGATTCTGTTACATTGAAGCTAAGATTAGGTGTACTTCCACCAGCAACTGCTACAATCATTGTTTCTCCAATTGCTCTTGATAACGCTAAAACAATAGAAGAAACGATACCAGAAACGGCAGCTGGCAAGACAACCTTAATTGCTACTTCAAATTTTGTAGAACCCATCGCTAAAGCCCCTTCACGCATTGATCGTGGAACTGCACTCATGGCATCTTCTGATAAAGAAGCAATCATAGGTGTAATCATAATGCCGATCACAATTCCTGGACTTAATGCATTGAACATTTCTAAAGAAGGAATAATTGATCTAAGCAATGGTGTTATAAAGGTTAAAGCGAAAAACCCATAAACAATCGTAGGAATACCTGCTAGCACTTCTAAGATTGGCTTAATTATTCTTCTTGTTCTATCACTCGCGTACTCACTTAAAAAAATGGCCGATGCCAGCCCTATAGGCACAGCAACAATACCTGCAATAATGGTTACTTTTAATGTCCCAGAGACAAGTGGCATAATTCCAAATGTTCCTGGTTCGGAAAATGGATACCATGATTTACTTGTTAAAAATTCTTTCATATTCACTCTTTCAAAAAAAGTGAATGTTTCAATGAGTAATGTAAATAAAATACCAAGCGTTGTTAAAATCGATAATATAGCAGTAATTAATAATACTTTAGGCATTATTTTCTCTAGCATTTTACTTAAATTATTTTTTTGTTTTTTTTCTGCAATTAATTCCTGAATAGATGGTGTATTTCTGTTTACTTCTTGTTTCATCATGTTTTTCAAGCCCCCCTTAAATCCAAACACCAAGATGGAAAGCCAAGTACAAAGCTTTCCATCAAAACTTATTACTTCAGTCCTTTAATTAACTCTAAATCTTTTTCATATTCTTCATCTGGTAATTTTACATAGCCTACATCTTCTGAAAGCACTGCTGCATTTTCAATCATAAATTCAACGAAATCAGCTACTTCTTCTTTTTCTACAGATTCATTTTTCACATAAGTGAATAATGGTCTTGATAATGGAGAGTATTCTCCGCTTTCAACTGTTTCATTTGTTGGTTCAACTGGACCGTTACCACCGTCAATCGGTACTACTTTTAAGTTATCTTTGTTTTCTGCATAATAAGCATATCCAAAGTATCCAATTGCGTTTTTATCCCCTGTTACACCTTGTACTAAAATATTATCGTCTTCTGATAATGTCGCTGCTTTAACTATTGGTTGTTCTTCTAGAATTACTTCATCAAAGTAATCGAATGTTCCAGAATCTGTTCCTGGTGAATAGAATTTGATTTCTTCCTCTGGCCATCCTTCACGTATATCAGACCATTTTTTCGTTGTGCCATCTTCTAGCCAAATTTTCTTTAATTCATCTACTGTTAAATGGTCTACCCACGTATTGTCTTTATTCACTACAACGGAGAGTCCATCATATGCTAATCGTAATTCAGTATAATCAATTCCTTTTGCTTCTAATTCTGTTTTCTCTTCCTCTTTAATTGGGCGAGATGCATTACTAAAATCAGTCTCACCTGCGATAAACGCTTTAAAGCCTCCACCTGTACCAGATGATGCAACAGAAACTTTTACATTTGGTTGCTCTGCTTGATATTCTTCAACGATTGCTTCCATAATTGGATAAACAGTTGATGAACCGTCTAATTTAATTTGTCCTGTTAATTGTTCACCAGCATCATTATCATTTGATGAATTAGCATCATTATTTCCGCCACATGCTGCTAATGCTAACATTGTTCCAATCATTGCTGTTAATCCTACTGTTTTAAGGCTCTTCATTTTTCTCTTTACCCCCTAAGGATGGTTGTTTTGTCTTACAAGTTAACTATAAGTCTTTAGTATTAATTTGGTTTTAACTGTTTGTAAATCAATGTAAACGCTATGTAAATTTAGGGGGTTGCCTTACATTTTTTTGAAATTGCTTAACAATTGGGTCTACCATTATTAAAAGGCTTTTTCTTTAACAAAATGCAAAAAAGGGCAAAACTAATGGAAAATAGTTTGCCCTTTTTCTATTATTCTTTTTCTTCTTTTTCCTCGTCTTTTTGTCTTTCTTTTTTCAAATCGAAATATGCATCCAATACACGTTCACCGATTTTTTTATTTGCCCCATTATCAACACTTCCTTGGTATGCCCATGGAACCATTACTGCCATCGCAACTTCTGGATTATCAGAAGGAGCATAGCTAATTAAGCTTAAATTCATGACTTGAGGAGGTATTTCCCCATAATCACTTCTTGATGGTCCATCATAAAACGCCTCCGCAGTACCTGTTTTTGCTGCAGGAGAATAATCTTTTCCACCTAAGTTAGAATAAGCGGTACCCTTTGGAGTTTGAGCTACCATCTCAAATCCTTGCTGAACTCGTTCAATCCATTCTGGTTTAACATCTACTGTATTTAATACCTTTGGTTTTACGGTTTCTACAACTGGTCCTAGTGTGCTATCATCTGCTACAGGTTCACGAATTTCTTTTACAATATGTGGTTCCATCCTTTTCCCGCCATTCGCGATTGTGGAAACATATTGCGCGAGCTGCATATTTGAATACGTATCATATTGCCCAATCGATAAATCTAGTAGGAAACCTGGCAATGTATCTTGTCCTTTAAACCCAACTTGTTCGTTTGGCAAATCAATTCCGGTGCGAATTCCTAATCCGTACTGCGCAAATTCGTTTCTAACTAATGAAAAGTCGCTCAGCTGTACAGATAACGGTTGACCATATACATAATTTGCACCAGCCATCTTCATTACTGTACGGAACATATAAACGTTAGAAGAGCGTTGCAATGCAGTCAGGTCATTAATTGGTCCCATTGTTGTCCAAGATTTCTTAATTGTGTTTCCGATTTTTACAGGTGTATCATTCCACACTGTTCCAGGAGAAATTGCTCCCGTTTTATACCCAGTTAATACAGTTGCACCTTTTACAACAGATCCTACGTTGTACGTGGTTGTAATATTACCAAGTGCATCATCTTGAACTTCCAATTTTCCTGTTTTTTCATTTTTTTCTAGTCGTTTTCCGGCCATGGACAGAACATCTCCTGTATTTGGATCCATTAAAACCACATAAGCCCTATCAAGCAATTTTGTTCCAGAAAATGTCTTGGCTGTTTTTAATTCTTCCTCGATTATTTTTTCTACTTCTAATTGAAGTTCCATATCAATGGAGAGAACTAGATCATTTCCTCGTTTTCCTTCTGATATGACCTCGGTACTTACGATATTGCCATTTTTATCTGTTTTATTGCGAATTTTCTCTTTTTGTCCTTTAAGAACATCTTCGTATTGGAGTTCTAAGTAACTTGTTCCTACTCGATCATTTCGGCTGTATCCTCGTGAAAGATAATAATCTAATTTCTCTGCCGGTAATCCTTTCTCTGCGGAACTAACACTCCCTAAAACAGATTTTAACGTATCACCGAATGCATACGATCTTTCCCAGTCAGTTGTTGTATCTACACCAGGTAAGGATTCTAAATTCTCGCTTACTACTGCAAACTCTTTGTCACTGACGTCTTTATTTTTCACCATTTGCGGTGTTAGTTTGTAGCCACTAATAAATTCGCGATAGATTGCTAAAACCTCTAAATCATGATTAGAAAGTGTTTTTAAATCCTCCTCCGTAATTCGATCCAGCTGCAATTGATATACTTCTGTATTATATTCGTCTTGATCTGGATACTTCTCTGCTAAAGCTTTTTTTTCTGTATCAGACACCTTCTTACTTGCCTTCTCTTCATTTTTTATGATCCAGTAATCCTTTTTTTCACGTTCTGTTACCTTTTTTGTATCTTTAATAATATACTGGGAAAGCAACTCAGCTGTTTCGAGCATCTTTTCTTGCTTTGCACCTGAATTCGTATATGTAATCGCTTTTTGTGCAACATTATCCACAATTACTTTTCCAGTAGTATCATACATTTTCCCACGGGGCACAGAGGTATTTACTGTAACATCTTCTGTTTTCTCTAGCTCTCTTTTATAATCCTCTCCGTAAACAATCTGCACAAAACCTAGTCGCAGAATTAAGGCGGAGAATAATAAAAACACTAAAAAGAAAATAATATTAAGACGTACAGGTATCGTTTTTTTCTTTTTCTTTTTTCCCACCGTATAATCACACTTTCCTTGAATATTCTTTTTCTATTGTAATAGAAAACAGGAGATTATTCTATTAATAACTAATTGGAATAATATGCTAGAATCGACTAAGTTGTGCTATTTGCATTTTTCCTACTATATTATTTATTAATATGAGAGAAAAAACGCCTATGTATCCACGTTTCTTTCATCCAAAAAACACCAAAAGGGGCTGGGACAAAACTAAATAACTAACTTTTAAAGACGAACAATCTCTAATTTAGCTCTTAAATAAAGCTACTTTCTCATGGATCTAAGTTTTTAAAACTAGTCAAGTGTAAAAACTAAGTCGTTCCATTGCGCTACGGACGCTCGCTTTCCGCGGGGAGGAAGCTGAGCCTCCTCGCATGCGCTGCGGGGTCTCAGCCTTTCCTCTATTTCCCGCAGGAGTCGAGCGTCCTCCGCTCCATTACACTTCGTTTTTTAAACCTTTTTCCAAAATAATAAACGCGAATATTTATGCGGATTAACCGCATAAATATTCGCGTTTATTATTGGTTGAAATGCTTATGTCCCAGCCTCTTTTATCGTAAGTCTATTAATCTAGTCTTTTTCTTTCTTTAATTCAAAGTATTTATCCATTACACGTTTTCCGATTGTTAAGTTCGGGGAAGGACCATTATTTGTTGTATAAACCCACGGAACCATTACTGCCATTGCTACTTCTGGATTATCGGACGGGGCATATGTTATTAAACTTACATTCATAACTTGTGGTGGTTCTTCTTGCTTATTTAATGGATCATAATAAAAAGCTTCTGCGGTCCCAGTTTTTCCAGCCGGACTATAGGAAGCACCTGCAAAGACACTTCCTGTCCCTCCTGGCTGCATTACCATTCGAAAACCTTTTTGAATTTGCTCCATCCAACCAGGTTCCAAATCTAACTTATTTAATACCTTGGGTTGAATTTCCTGAACAATCGGTCCTAATTGCCCCTCTTCGCTGGATGTCTCTCTTATTTCTTTCACTAAGTGTGGCTGAATGCGATAACCACCATTTGCGATTGTTGAAATGTATTGTGCTAATTGCATATTTGTATAGGTATCATATTGTCCAATGGATAAGAACATTAAATTTGCTGGCTGATTTGGATCAATTGCTCCTTTAAAACCAGCCATTTCATTTGGCAAATCAATTCCTGTTCGCACACCTAATCCAAATTCAGAAAAAGAATTTCTTATCTTTGGGTATGCATCCAAATCAATGTTTAATGGCTGCATATAAGCATATTTTCCCTTTCCTATCATAATAGCCGTTTTAGCCATAAAAACATTGGATGATTGCTTTAAAGCAATTAAGTCATTAATATTCCCCATTGTCTTCCAGGACTTAAAAGGGTTAGAACCCTTAATTTGCATCGTTGAATCATTAATATATGTCGTACCAGGACTTAGAACCCCTTCTTTATAGCCTGTGATTACCATAGCACCTTTTACGACTGAACCCACGTTATAGGAAGTTGTAATATTCCCTAACGCAAAATCATTAACAATTTGTTTTCCTGAATCATCATCTGTTCCTAATTGTTTACCAGCCATTGTTAATATTTCCCCTGTATGAGGGTCCATTAATACAACAAATGCTCGATCTAAATACTTGGTACCAGCATAACCGTATTTCGTTTTTTTTAATTCTTCCTCAATGATTTTCTCCACTTCCAGCTGCAAATCCATATCGATGGTTAATACTAAATCATTTCCTGCAGATCCATTCGATAAAATTTCCGAGCCTACAATGTCATCTGTTTTATCTTTAATATATTTAACCTTTTTCTTTTGCCCTTTTAAAACATCTTCATATTGCTTTTCTAGATAGCTTAGTCCAACTCGATCGTTCATGCTGTATCCTTTAGCTAAATAGCTGTCTTTTTCTTCAGCTGGGACTCCTCTTTGAGAGGTGCTCACATTTCCCAAGACAGTTTTTAAAGTGGAGCCAAATTCATACTCTCTATCCCAATCTCGAAGGGTGTCTACTCCAGGTAATCTTTCTAAGTTTTCACTAATAATGGCAATTTCTTTATCGGTAACCCCTTCATTTTTTACAATATGGGGAGTATAAAAATAACCGCTTTGAAACTCTCGATATATCGCTAATGTTTCCATATCTAAATCGGTTAGTTTGTTTAAATCTGTTTCAGATATGCTATTACGCAATAGCTCATCATACGCTTTTTGATATTCCTTTTTGTCGTCTTTATACTTTGACGCAAGCTGTTTCTGATCTTCTTCTGATATCTTTGTCTTTGCTTCATCTGGATTGATTAAAATCCAATAATCTTTCTTGTCTCTTTCTGAAATCTTTTTAAGATCTTTATCGCTGTCCATTTTAATAATTTTTGCTAATTCTTCAGCCGTATCCCGCATTTCTTCTGCTGTATACTTCTTCCAATTAGTATATGTAATGGCATTCTTGCCTACATTGCTTACAATACTTTTACCTGTTCTGTCATACATTTCTCCCCTTGGAACAGAAGTGCTAATTACGACATCCTCTTTCTTTTCTACTTCATTTTTATAATCGTCTCCATACACAATCTGTACAAATCCTAATCTTAAAATAAGTGCTGAAAACAATAAAAATACCATAAAGAATATAAGGTTAACTCTTAAAGGTATTGGATTTCTCTTTTTTTTCTTTTTTTCTCCCACTTTTAAAACCCCACCATTTCCTCCAAAACTCTCCTATTTTCTATTTTAAAGGAAGATTACAGAAATTTCTATATGATTAAAGGATTTTTAAAGGAATTCTCTCTTTCTCATTCACCTTTTCACAAGAAGAAGAAGATCTGTTAACTCTATAACAGATCTTCTTTTACATAGTTAAGCTGTCTTCCATCTGATTCTTCTAGCAAAAAAATAAATCACCGAGTGTCCACTTCCTAGGATAAACAACAAGACAGGGATTACTTTATTTGGATTGAACATGCTTACACCAATTATAAAAATGAGAACGGATAAAAGCCTTCCTAGATTGAGAAACAATTCTCTTACGACTATATATTCAATTCTCATTTCTCCTGCCTTCCATCCTTTTCCGATTACGTCAAAAGTTAAACTAGTATAAGGAACAAGGATTAATGGATAAGCGATAGCTATAGTACTCGCATAAATCAATAATTTCGTGTAAGAAAAATCAAAAACGATAATAAACATCGAAAGGAATAGCATAATCCCTCCAACTAAAATGGACTTATTCCGATTCTCATTTTTGATTGTCCTCGAAACAATATAATAGGCAACAAATGAAATTCCCGAATTGATTAACCCAAATTTACCCAAAGCCAACTCACTGTCTGTCGCTATATAAACATAGACAGTTATCATAAACGCAAAGACGCCTTCTCGTAAGCCTTGAAAAAAATGAGCATTCGTTATAAGTTTCCAGTTATAATTATTTTTTCGCTCTTCCAAAATTCTTTTAAAATAATATTTGCCTTCTGCCGGCCTTCTTTTGAGAAAAAAACTAGAAATAACCGCTAGAAGAAAGAGTGCAAGAGACATTCCAAAAACAATCATATAACCTGTTGACTTTGTTAGCTGTGAGATAATATATCCCGCAATCATCGGTCCAATCATCCCAGCAACAGAATTTAATAGTCCTAAGAAGCCATTAAAGAAATCTCTAGTTTCCGGTTCGGTAACTTCAAATGTCAAAACATTGTACGCTAGCCAATAGAATCCGTTGCCAATACCAAGTATTGCCCCTAACACTAGGAGAAATGTAGATGCTTTGTCTCCAATTAATAGTACTGTCAAATAGAAAATGGTAAGGAAGGCAACACCAATTCGAAATACAATGACACGATCAATTTTCTTTGCCCATCTGCCAGCAAGTGTAAAGGTAAGTAATTGCAGCAAGATAATAGCAAGGTTATACAATCCTAAATCTCTAAATTCTCCTGACTGCTTCCATAAGAATACGTTAACGAAAGTATTAGAAAGTGCTACACTTAATGCGTACAATCCACCGGTGAGCAACAATATTTTTAAATCTTTTGTAAGCTCTACATCACCTAAAATTTTTCCTATTTTCATCATAGAAACTCCCCTTTGTTCTAGAGTAGTTTCTAACAAAATGAATATCGTTATGCATTATATATAAAAACTAACAATTATGAAAATAAGCTATAATTACTATCTTTTCCATAATAAGACAAAAAAACCTGTGAGCATAATGCCCACAGGTTTTGCTAACCTATTATTATTTAGCAGCTGAATAACGTTTAGCTACTTCATCCCAGTTAATTACATTAAAGAATGCACTAATGTATTCAGGACGACGGTTTTGGTAATTTAAGTAGTATGCATGCTCCCAAACGTCTAATCCTAAAACAGGTGTCTTACCTTCCATTAAAGGATTGTCTTGGTTTGGTGTGCTTGTTACCTCTAACTCACCGTTGTTCACAACTAGCCAAGCCCAACCTGAACCAAAACGAGTTGTAGCAGCTTTTGAGAATTCTTCTTTGAAGTTTTCAAAGCTACCAAATTTGCTGTCAATAGCAGCAGCTAAATCACCAGTTGGTTGACCGCCACCGTTTGGAGAAATTACTTCCCAGAATAAGGAATGGTTTGCGTGACCGCCACCATTGTTACGAACTGCAGTACGAGCAGCTTCTGGCACTGCATCAAGATTAGATACAAGTTCTTCCACTGTTTTAGAAAGTAATTCGCCATTTCCTTCTAGTGCGTTGTTTAAATTTGTTACATAAGTATTATGATGTTTCGTATGATGAATGTTCATCGTTTCTTTATCAATGTGAGGTTCTAATGCATCATAAGCGTAAGGTAATTGTGGTAATGAATAAGCCATGTCTAATTCCTCCTAATATTATATGTATTATTTTCTTCCTTATATTGTTTTGTCCTATTTCGACAATTTATATAAGAGAAGCTCTTTAACAATACATTATCAAATAAAGAACTTACTTTCAATCTATTTGCTTGAAAAGATTCCCTCTTTAAAATACCCATCTAAAATTACTTTTAAACAGGCAAATGCCTAGTTGTTTATAGGACGGATTGTTCTTGTCTCCTTATTCTTAAATTTGATGAAACCACTTTCACTTTATTAGTTAGAAAATAACAATCATCACTTTATATTTCTACTTAAAAATAAAGTTTTTAATTTCCACCATCCTCTAGTGATTAACATCACTCCAGTATTTATACTAATTTGTTTATTACCGCTTCTATTAGAACTCAACTTGAAATAAGTTCGATAAATTGTCATTTTTGTGTTTCTTCCTTACGAATCAACGTTTTAGAGTAGAATAGAATTCACACCATTCACACGATAACCATTTTATTCCAAATCAAGATTGACAAATATTTCACAATGTTTTTTAATCAAGAAAAGAGGAACTTTTTAAGGAGTGCTTTCTTATGAATGAAGTACAACTATCATTATATAGTTTATTGATACAACATTTCTTTGAGACTGACAAAATAGAACATATAAAAAAGGGAACTTTATTATTTCAAGAAAAAGACCCTGTTCAAAAAATTTATATTTTATTAAATGGAACTATTTCTCTTGGGAGAGTCCATGAGAAAGGAAAAGAATTCGTCATTAAGATACTCCATGATGAGGAATTGCTGTTAGAATACCAATTATTTAAACATTCCCCAAAGTATTATTTTTTTGCCAAAAGTCTTACAGATTGTGATGTTCTTGCGATTAACCGCAGTGAATTTGAAGATTTAGCTTTAAAAGATCCAATGCTCCTTATTTCTGTTACTAGTTGGTTAAGCACGGGATATCTAAAAGCACATATGAAATGCTAAGATCTTATAATGAATGGAAAAAAGGGCGGCCTATACAGCATATTAATCAGGCTATGTCATTCATTTGGAATAAAAAATAAAGAAGGGATCTTGATTGATATTCCCATCACACATCAAGAATTAGCGAACTTAACCTTCGGGACAAGAGAAGTTATTCAACGCATATTAAAAGATTTAAGAGAAAGAGAAGTCATTGAATACAGCAACCAAAAAATTACTGTAAAAAATCTTGCCTATTTAAAAAGAGCAGTCGATTGTCAAAACTGTCCTGTGGATATTTGCGGACTTAATTAATAATAGAAGAAAAGGTAAAAGCTTACCCTTACCTTTTCTTCCATTAATTTATATTTTCAAAAAGAAATACACAATCATTATCCCCTGAATAATAGCTTTCGTAACTATACTGCTGAGAAAGCCTATTAGTGAGCCTACTCCTATTTTAAGCGCATTTTTCCAATCGGTCCTACTAACGATAAGCTCTGCTAGTACGGCTCCTAGAAATGGACCTAGTAGGATGCCAATTACAGGAATGACAAAAGGTCCAACAAGCAATCCTATTGTACTTCCCCAAATCCCAGCCTTTGTACCGCCAAACTTCTTTACACCGATCCAGTTAGATACAGAATCAGCAAAGAATAATAAGGCAACAAACATCCCTTGGATAATCCAAAAAAAGACACTAAGTTCTTCAAACGAAAAGAAGACACCATATAATAGATACCCTGCTAAAATAAATAGTACACTTGGGATGATAGGATAAATCAGGCCAGCAAAAGCAATAATAAATAAAATACTGATAATAATCCAATAAATAATATCCATTACATCTCCCTTTCCTTCTAATTAGTATAGGTGTATCCTTTTAAAACTTTTACCATACTTTTTTATGCAAATCAAATGCTGAGACTTGTATCTATTAGCATGAAAAAGATACAATAGGAATGAAACTTTTGAAGGATGTGTCAGAATGAATATTTTTAAGCAGTTTTATCGAAGCCTCTATTCTCCAAAAGATATAGCAAGCTTCCGTTTTCAAGGCATAGGAAAAACCATTATTTATTTGTTGCTTTTGACTATTATTGCAGCTATACCTAATTTGTATTATTTAAGTAAGGGAATAAATGAAGCAATACATACTTTTAGTATAACAATGGAAGAAGAAGTACCTTCTTTTACAATAAGCGACAATACATTAAATGCCAAAAATCAAGATGAACCAACTATCATTGAAAAGCCTGATTTAACAATCATTCTAGATGCTTCTGGAACCTATGACCATACAAAAATTAGTACTTATGGAAATACTGTAGCGCTCTTAAAAAATGAATTTGTAATCGTAACAGCAGGACAGGCGCAGAGTTTTGAATATTCCTCATTTGGAAATATCACCCTTACAAAGGAAGAGCTAATTGATTTTATCCAAACAATGGATTCTTTAGCATATGTTTTTATCATCATTTTAGTTGTAACCTATATCTTATTTATGCTAATTTATAAAGTTCTTCAAACAATCGTACTTGCTATGTTTGGAAACTTTTTCTCGAAAATTTTCGGCAGAGCATTAACATATGCACAATGCTGGAAAATCACCGTATATAGTACAACCATTCCCGTTATTTTCTTTACTATTATGGACTGTTTACAAACCATTGTTCCAAGTGGCTATCTATTAAATTGGTTCATTAGTTTATTCCTTGTTTGTTTAGCAATTAAAGAGGTCAAGCCGGAAAAACCACTACAACCATAACACAGTAAAAAAGCAAAAACCTTACACATTGGTTTTTGCTTTTTTATTTCTTAAGAGATTTACTTTTCTTCCATCCTTATATTTTCCTCTAGTTTTGCCACTAACATCGATAGTCTAGAACTTATCTCAGCATTAACCTTGATACTATCCTGCTGTATTTCACCTATTTTTTTCATCTCATCTGAACTTGCGAGTGTTTGTTGACTAATGGAAGTAACATGTAGCGTGCTATACTCCATCTTAGGAAAAAACGCCTGTAGCTCATTTAATAAATGGTGATTATCTTTTAGCCCTTCACTTACTAAAGAAATTCCCTTCAATAGTTGATTAAAAGAGACAGTCGCTTTTTGCACTAAGTCATCACTTTTCGTAAAATTGTTTTGTATATCTTTTAAATCACTTGATGACTTTTGAATGATTTGATCCATATCAAGTGTAAACTTTCTTATATCCTCTGCTGATTTAGAAGACAAAACAGCTAATTTCTTCACCTCATTTGCTACCACAGCAAATCCCTTTCCCTGGATACCAGCTCGAGCTGCTTCAAGTGTAGCATTTAAAGCTAATAGCTTGGTTTGTTCTGCAAGTTCTTTAATATCTTCGACAACCTTTTTTATTGATAAAGCATGGTTATTAAGTAAATCATTATTACGATAAATGACGGTTACTTTATCTTGTAGCATATGTTGACTTGCAAATAAATTATTTATATTCTCTTCGCCTAGTATGGCAGAATCATTCATTTCGTCTGTATGTTCCTTAATTTTTTGACTACTTTGGTCGATTTGATCGCTTAAGCCTTTCAATTCTTGGAAAACGGTTATATTATGCTCTGAACTAATTGCCGTTTGCTCAGCGCCATTTTTCACCGTAACAATCATTTCCGAAAGCGCCTCTCCACTTTCTATCATTTGCAATGCCTCTGTTTGTAAAATATCATTTGTTTTGGATAAATGATCACTAGTTGCATGCATTTCCGATAGTACAAGCTTTAATCTTTGTATTAATAAATTATAGCTGTTAATTAACGAGTTGATTTCAGGAATCCCAGTTTTAATGGTAGAAACCTCTTCTAAATGACCATTCCTTGCTATTCGCATAATTTCTCGTAACGTTAGTAATGGGCTTACCATTGTTTTGACAAAATATCGAATAACGACAGCAATAATCAGTATACTTAATACCGAAAAAAGCAACAAACTATTTTTTAATTGATTGACATTATGTAAATATTCAGATTGGGGAATTACTAACAAATAAATCCCTCTTAGTTCTTGAATTTGTTGAAAGGCAACGGTATACGTTTCTCCATTCCATTTTGTATCCAATACGCCTGATTCTAATTCCTCTAGTTTCTGAATAAAAGAATCATCCAACTTAAATCGGGAGTTTTGACTCACTTTAAATGGTTTTACTTCCTTTTCCGATAGCAAAAAGAAAGAAGCGTTTAACCCTTCTTTGGCAAAGCTAGCATCTTGATCTCTTATTATTTGTTCCATTTTCGTTTGAAACTTCTCTTCCTGACCTACGTACATTAGCATTGTATTTTGAGCCATAACGTAAATAGTGCTTGTTTCTTTCTCTAGTCTCTCCTTCATCATTTTAACTGTCATTTTTGTAGAGCTATTAATGGAAATAAACGCTAACATCAAAATCGTAATAATAAATAATGGCAAAACAAACAGAAATAACCGATTTTGTATAGAAAGCCTTTCCTTTATCCTTTGCTTCTTTATGACTTTTGTCATTTGCTCGCCCCCTATGACTATTTTCACAGAAATTTATTAAGGGCATGTAAAGATAAAGTAATTTAATTTTTAAATTCACGACTTTTTCCCTATCCCCCTTTGCCTGAATACTTTTTTCGTTCTAATTCATAGTGGACAAGCATATAGTTTGTCTATAAATTAGTTTAGGGGGATGTAGGATGAAAAGGTTTTTTATTACCTTTGTAATTTTAGTGACAATATATGTTATTTATATCGATTTAAATGAAGGTACGCTTTCCTCTACTCAAAAACAAGAACCCTCAATAGAAGTCCAGGCATCCCCAGAAGAAGCGCCATTATTTTTTGAACAACAAGTCCAATCTGGTGATACCGTTCTTTCTATTGTAGAAGAATATTCTACTGGCGCCTTATCGGTTAGCTTGGAGACTGTTGTAAATGACTTTCAAAAACTAAATGGTGGTTTAAAACCTGAAGATATTCAAATCGGAAAATCATATTCTTTTCCGATATATAAATAATAAACTTTAGCTTCCGCAGAAATGATAATGGTGGAAGTTTTTATTGTTTTTCTCACCTAATGAAACTTTTTCCCCGTCAAATTAGGGATTCCCAGTAAAAATGCAAAGTGATTTTTAGCAAGATTCTTGTCAATATGAATGTTTCATTGATACAATAGGTAAGGTTACAAAGAAATATAAAAAGCTAAATTATTTTGGCTTGTCCAATATAAAAGGAGCGAATCACCATTGAGTGAAATTATTCATCGTACAAAAACCCGACCAATTAAAGTCGGTAACTTAACCATTGGGGGAAGTAATGAATTATTTATTCAAAGCATGACCACTACCAAAACCCATGATGTTGAAGCAACAGTTGCCCAAATTAAACGCTTAGAAGAAGCTGGCTGTCAGGTTGTTCGTGTTGCATGTCCAGATGAACGTGCTGCAAATGCCATTAGCGAGATTAAAAAACAAATAAACATACCATTAGTAGTAGATATCCATTTCGATTACCGTTTAGCATTAAAAGCAATTGAAGGTGGAGCAGATAAAATCCGAATCAACCCAGGGAATATTGGGAAAAGAGAAAAAGTTGAAGCGGTTGTAAAAGCTGCAAAAGCAAAAGGGATTCCGATACGTATTGGTGTTAACGCTGGTTCTTTAGAGAAAAAGATTCTAGAGAAATACGGTTATCCAACTGCAGATGGAATGGTCGAGAGTGCCTTGCACCATATCAAAATATTAGAAGACCTTGATTTTCATGATATCATTGTATCCATGAAAGCTTCTGATGTTAACTTAGCAATTGAAGCATATGAAAAAGCAGCAAAAGCATTTGACTATCCTTTACATCTAGGCATCACTGAATCCGGTACATTATTTGCGGGAACAGTAAAAAGCGCTGCTGGTCTAGGTGCTATTTTAAGTAAAGGCATCGGAAATACTTTACGTATATCCTTAAGTGCAGATCCCGTTGAGGAGATAAAAGTTGCTCGAGAATTGTTGAAGTCATTTGGTCTTTCTTCCAATGCTGCAACATTAATTTCCTGTCCCACTTGTGGCAGAATTGAAATCGACTTGATTAGTATTGCCAACGAAGTGGAAGACTACATCTCTACGATTAAAGCACCAATTAAGGTTGCAGTTCTAGGCTGTGCAGTTAATGGACCAGGAGAAGCAAGAGAAGCGGACATTGGTATTGCTGGTGCCCGTGGCGAAGGCCTACTATTCCGTAAAGGAAAAATTGTCCGCAAGGTACCAGAGGACATAATGGTAGAGGAACTTAAGAAAGAAATCGATGCAATAGCTGAAGAGTATTTTGCGAAAAAAGCAGCTGAAGAAGCTGAAAATAAAGATACAATTAATATTCAATAAAAAGTAAGGAAAATCTAACCTCGTGATAGAGGTTAGATTTTTTTAATTCCCCATTTTTAAGTTAAAAGAACGGGGCAATAAAAATTCCAATGATAATGGAGATGGCACCAAGAGAGATAGCCCAAGTTCCAAGTGCTGATGCTCCCTTTTTTCTTGCGATGAATCCTAATACTATCCCAACAACCCCTAATATAATAGGCATTACAAATAAGGACAGGATTGATATGACTAAAGCTGTAATACCAATTCCTTTTCCACCTACTATATTCCTGTCTCGCTCAACATCGGAGGTCACTGGACGTGTATCATTAAAAGTCATTGGAGGTGTTATCTCTGCTGATGTTTCTTCCAAATAATCAACAGGTGATCCAGTTCGCTCTCTATCTTGAAAATCGTGACTGTATCCTTCATTGCTGTTTTGATCTGCCATGATGATCCCTCGCTTTCTTTAATAGGAGCATTTATTATCATCACCAAATTCTGTGTCCCTATGTCTGTAAATGATTTACATAACTTTTTAGTTCTTCCCTTTTCCTTGTCGAGTTTATTTGTTAAGCTAGATAAGAACAACTTTGAATAAAGGAGCATAAAATGAAAAAAATGCGTTTTGGAATCGATATTGATGGGACAGTAACTAGCCCTGCTACGTTTGTTCCCTTTTTAAATGAAAGCTTTCAATTGAATATTACATTAGAGGATGTTGTTCAATATGAATTTTATCCTTTAGTCAATGTTACTAACGAAGAGTTTGACAAGTGGTTTTTGGAAAATGAGGCAAGAATTTACTCGTCCTCTCCCCTAGCTGAAGGCGCAAGTGTTGTATTACAAAAATGGGCAAAGCAACATGAACTCATATTTATTAGCGCAAGAGGCGAAGGCATGCTTGAACTAACAAAACAATGGTTTGAAAGTAATGGGATTAGCTTTGATCATATTGAATTAATTGGTTCTCATCATAAAATTGCGGCTGCCAAAAGAAACATGGTGGATATTTTCTTTGAAGATAAGCATGATAATGCCGTAATGCTTCATGAAGAATTAGGAATCCCAGTTATACTCTTTGATACACCATATAATAGGAAACCAATTCCTAAAGGGGTTAAACGGGTAACTACGTGGAATGAAGCGTATGAGTGGGTGGAAGAATGGGTTAAAACTCAAGTGAATCAATAAACTCCTTTACCCCTACATAACATTTATAAAGACTTTTTATGAATTATTGTTAAAAAAATTAAAGTTAATATGTCCTGCTTCCTTTTACAAAAACAACCTATTAAGAAAAAACGAAGCGATATCAGAATAGATATGCTTCGTTTTTTAATTTTGACATTCAGGACATTTTCCATAAATTTCAAACTTATGACCAGAAACATCGTAGCCTTTTAAACTTTCAGTAAGTTCTTCCATTGGACATGTAATAATTTCTTTCGTTTTCCCACAATCCAAGCAAATGAAATGATGGTGGTGGTGATGGTGAGAACAAGTAAAGCGAAAATGTTTTTCTCCATTTAATTCTGTCATTTCAAAAATATCCAATTCTGCAAATAATGATAAGTTTCGGTATATCGTGTCAAAACTCAAACCTGGATAATCATCCTTTAATGACTCTAATACATCTTTAGCGGTTAAATATTTATTTTCATTAGAAAATAATGCTAAGATATCTTCTCTCTTGTCTGTATGTTTATATCCTTTTTCCTTTAGGATATCAAGTGCAGTTTGCACATTCATTTTCTCCACCTCATTTCTCCCTATCCATTTTTATCAAATAAAACGAAAATTCTATAGTAATCATTACGATTTATATAACATTTAATAGTATCAAAATCAGTATACAAGAACGAATGATTGTTGTAAAGATATCACTTTCTGTATACTAAATGAGAGAAATCAAAAAAAATTAGCACATTTTTGTCTTTCCCCTCATATGTTAGAATGGGGAGTGATGACATGAAAATTTTTGAAAACATAATCAATCATAAAATTAACAACATAACCTCTACTGAACTAATGAAATACAGTAAACAGTTCAAAATTAAAATCACAAACGAAGAAGCCGTAAAGCTTGCTAATCATCTTAATGGCCGAAAAATCAATATTTTCAAGCCTAATGAACGTGCACAATTAATCAGAGAGGTCGCTAAATTAACAAGTCCTGCTACAGCAAAGGAACTAAACGAGTTATTTAACTTATTTGCAGAGCAGTAATCTACCATACTTAAGCTTCACAAAGAAATAAAAAACGCTCCGGAAGAGCGTTTTTTTTAACTTTGTAAAATTTCTTCCAATAGATTTGCATTAAATGCCTTATTTTTAATCATTTCGATTTCATGCTTATAAGGTGCTTTCTTATTCGTTTTATCTATCCCAACATATGGTGTTTCCAATATTTTCGGAACATTTTCTAGCTCGGGATGATGAACTATTTTCACCAATGCATCAAAACCGATTTGCCCATAACCGATATTTTCATGTCTATCTTTTCGAGCTCCAAGAATATTTTTACTATCATTTATATGCAATACCTTTAATTTATCAATTCCCACGATACGATCGAATTCTTCTAATACTCCATCAAAATCTTCTACAATATTGTATCCAGCATCATGTGTATGACATGTATCAAAGCATACCGATAATTTATCATTATAGGTAACACCTTCCATAATCATTGCTAATTCTTCAAAGGTACGACCACATTCAGATCCTTTTCCAGCCATTGTTTCTAGCGCTATTTGCAAGTTTTCGTTCCCAGTAAGCACTTCATTTAAGCCCTCGATAATCTTTTTTATACCAACTTCAGCACCTGCTCCTACATGTGCGCCTGGATGTAAAACAATTTGTTTGGCTCCTAGTGCTTCTGTTCTTTCTATTTCACTACGTAAGAAGTTAACGCCCAATTCAAAAGTAGCTGGGTTCGTAGTATTGGCAATATTAATAATATATGGTGCATGCACGATAATATCTTCTATGCCATTTTGCTCCATATGAAGCTGGCCAGCTGCAATATTTAAGTCTTCTATTTTCTTTCTTCTTGTATTTTGGGGTGCACCAGTATAAATCATAAAAGTATTAGCACCATAGGAGACTGCTTCTTCACTAGCTCCAAGTAACATCTTTTTCCCGCTCATTGATACATGTGAACCAATTTTCAACAATTCAAACACTCCTCTATTCCCCTATTTTTTTCTACTCTTAATTCTCTTTTCTCTCTTTTTAATTGTTTCTACTTGTTGTTGCATTTTTTTCTTATAGCCAGGTTTCACCTTTTTAGGCTTTTTAACAAGAGACTTAGCCTTTACATCAATTTCATCCACTTGCTTCTTGCGGTTTTTGCGGCGATTACGATCATCTAATTCTACCCATTCGCCTTTTTTAAGATCCATATGCTTAAATTCTACGCCTAGTTTTTCCAATTGATTTAACTTATCTTCGTCTGATGTCTCATATATTGTTAAGGCAATACCGGAATAACCTGCTCTTGCAGTTCTTCCAACACGATGCACATAAAAATCTAAATCTGTTGGTAACTCATAATTAATAACATGACTGATCCCTTTAATATCAATTCCTCTTGCTGCTAAATCAGTAGCTATAATGTATTGGAATTCTAGATCTAGGATTTGTTTCATTACTTTTTTACGCTCACGAGGTGTCAAACCACCATGTATTCTTGCAACTTTAAGACCTTTGTTTGATAAGCCATTTGCAACTTCATCACACATTTGCTTTGTATTTGTAAATACAATCGCAAGATAAGGATTAAAGCTTACTAACGCTTCATATACTGTTGTAATTTTATCACGATGTCTGGAAGGAATTAGCACATGTTCTATTTTTGCGGCTGTTAATTGCTTTGGTTCGATATGAACATATGTTGGATTTTCTAAATACTTCTTTAAAAATGGCTTTAATTTCTCAGGGATTGTCGCAGAGAATACAAACATGCTTAAATCCTTTGGCATTTTTGACGCAATTTGATCAACATCTTCAATAAAGCCCATATCTAGCATAAGATCTGCTTCATCAACGATTAGAATTTTTGCAGTATGCACAAATAATGCTTGTTCTTTAACAAGATCATTAATTCTTCCAGGCGTACCTACAACAATTTGTGGCTGTGTTTTAAGCTTTTCAATCGAACGTTGTTTATCCGTACCTCCAATAAATAGGCGAGTTGTTATTGGTTGTTCGGAATGCTTAATTATTTTCAAAATTTCTTGATTAATTTGATTCGCTAATTCTCTAGTAGGTGCTGTAATAACAGCTTGTACTGCTTGTTTTTCAGCAACTATTCTTTGAATAATCGGTAAAACGTATGAATGCGTTTTACCTGTTCCAGTTTGCGATTGCCCAATTGCACTTTCCCCTTTTAAAACAAGAGGAATTACTTTCTGTTGAATTTCTGTCGGTTCGTAAAAACCTAATTCGTCAATTGCATCTATAATAAATGGTTTAAACTCGTATTGTTTAAATTGATTATTACTCATATAAAAAACTCCTTAATAGCCAGATAAATGAGCGTGCGCAGATTTGGCATTTATCTATAGCTCTTTTGTCCATCATTTTATTATAATAAAAATTTACCTAAAAGGCTATAATGTGTGCCCTTTTTATTTTTTCCAATACCATAAATCAAATATATTTTTTATCCCTAATCCTAGCATTTTACATTACATATGACACTATCCATTATTTCTTCGTAAAACCTAAACATCTTGTAAGTCTTTGCATATTCTATAAAGTAGTATAAGTGAAAGGAGGCGTTTTATATGATGCCACCAAGACCACGTGGCCCATTCCAAGGACCACCAATGGGCGGAAGAATGCCAGGAATGAGAGGACCAACTAGCTTCCCTGGAGGAGCAATGGGCCGAGGTGGAGTACCTAGCAGAGGAAGTGGCGGCGGTTTATTATCCAAACTTCTTGGAGGCGGTAATAATGCTGCAGGAGCTAGAAGTGCTGCATCTGGAGGAGGCGGGTTGCTAAAAACATTGACTAATCCTTCTTCTATTAATGGATTTTTAGCAAATTCTCAAAAATTCCTTAATACAGCAAGCCAAATTGGGCCTATGGTAAACCAATATGGACCAATGGTTAAAAATATCCCAGCTATTTGGAAAATGTACAGAGGATTAACGAGCTCCAGCAAAGAACCAGAGGAAGTAAACGTTGCAGATCAAGCAACAGAGAAAGGAAAAAGCGAAGATACAAAGAAAACAGTTAAAAAACGACAAACTAAAAAAGTCGATGATGTTATCGATGATTTTGAAATGGAATCAGTATCCGAAAAACCTACAGGTGCTCCAAAACCAAAATTATATATATAAATCCCCAGACCTAACAGGCAATACCCACAAAACGGTTCATTCCAAATTGGCTATTGCTTTATTTGGTCTTTTTTTATCGTCTTTTATGAATCTTCCTTTTTCCAGACAGTTATACTTTGTAAACAGCTCTTATGTTTTATATAATAAACATGTTATATTATTGGTGGAAATAATCGTACCTATTACTTAATATATTGTTAGTAGAAGTATCTTGCAGGAGGAATCGGAGAATGAAAGTCATAAAAATCGCACCTCGAGGTTATTGCTACGGTGTTGTTGATGCAATGGTAATTGCCAGAAATGCTGCTTTAGATAAAACACTGCCTCGTCCCATCTATATTCTTGGAATGATTGTTCACAATAAACATGTTACAGATGCATTTGAAGAAGAAGGCATTATCACATTAGATGGAAAAAATCGAAAAGAAATATTGGAAAAAGTAAACTCGGGTACAGTAATTTTTACTGCACATGGTGTATCACCAGAGGTACGTAAAATAGCGGAAGATAAGGGATTAGTTACATTGGATGCAACTTGTCCAGATGTAACTAAAACCCATGATTTAATTAGAGAAAAGGAAAAAGAAGGTTACTATATTATTTATATAGGAAAAAAAGGTCATCCTGAGCCAGAGGGAGCCGTTGGTGTGGCTCCACATGCTGTCTCATTAGTAGAAACGCAGGATGATATTAGCAGATTAGAGATTAATAGGGAGAAAATTCTTGTTACAAACCAGACAACGATGAGTCAATGGGATGTAGCTGATTTAATGGAAAGCATTAAAGATAAATTTCCACATGCTGAATTTCATAAAGAAATCTGCCTAGCTACACAAGTAAGACAAGAAGCAGTTGCTAAACAAGCTGGAGAAGCAGACGTATTAATTGTTGTAGGAGATCCCAAAAGCAATAACTCCAATCGTTTAGCCCAAGTTTCTGAAGAAATTGCCGATACAAAGTCATATCGTATATCAGACATTTCGGAACTAAAGCTTGAGTGGCTAAAAGATGCAAACAGTGTTGCCGTTACAGCAGGAGCATCGACACCAACCCCGATTACGAAAGAGGTTATTAATTTTCTAGATCAATATGATCCTGCAGATGAAAGCACATGGCAATTGGAAAAGAAAGTTCCTTTAAATAAAATCTTGCCAAAAGTAAAGGTGAAATAATATTGAAACAAGCGTTCACTATAAAGTGGGACGCTTGTTTTTCTAATTTTTGCTATTATTCCTTTGGTTGATGAACGCCATTTTTCTCTTCTTAATTACTGCTTTTGGTTTTCATTCCCTTGATGATGTCCACTTTTCTCATCCAAGCTTCTGCTTTTGGTTTTCATTTACTAGATAAACACAACTCTTCCCACAACATATTTCTTTGACTAAGTGTGTGAGCTTTTTCGGTTATTAAATTTTAAATTCATAATCATTCATTTTCCAATTGAACAAAGAAAGCAGACAAACTCCATTAAAGTTTGCCTGCTTTTATATCTCTAAAATCTTCCTTATATAAAAGTAAACGGATCTGTATGAATAACGGAAGGAAAAATCTCCACCTCATAGCCTTTGTCTTTACACATTTCCGTTAAAACCTTTGCCACTCCTGCCTTCATCACTTTTTCTACATTGTGTCCTGGATCAATAATATTTAATCCTAAAGCGTCAGCATCATGAGCAATATGATAATACATATCTCCTGTAATATAAACATCGGCGCCTTTCCTTAAAGCATGGGAATAATATTTATTACCGTCTCCGCCTAGGACTGCCACTTTTTTGACCTTCGCATCTAAATTTCCGACTACGCGTACCCGGTCAACTTCAAGAACTTCTTTGACATGATTAGCAAATTCTAATAATGTCATCTCATTCACTTTACCTATTCTACCTAAGCCTAATTGCTCCCCTTCTATTTGTAAATCATAGATATCATAAGCAACCTCTTCATAGGGATGGGCTTTAATCATCGCTTTTACTATATTCTTTTCTTTGGAAGCTAAGTAAACTGATTCTATTTTTGCTTCTTCTACATGCTCTAATTTATTTACCTTGCCAATGTATGGGTCTGCTCCTTCTAACGGTTGAAATTCACCAATACCGTCCGTCGAAAAAATACAATGACTATAATTTCCGAGTGTACCAGCACCTGCATCACCTATAGCTTTTTTCACCTGTTCAGCATAATTTTTAGGTACATAAACAGCTAATTTCTTTAATTTATCCTCATAGGTTGGAACTAATACTTCAGCATCTTGTAATCCTAAAGCCTCACTTAAAAGGTCATTTACCCCACCTTTTGCGACATCAAGATTTGTATGAGCAGCATAGACTGTAATATCATGTCTAATTAATTTATGCATTAATCTTCCAGATGGATTATCCATCGTTATTTTAGATAAAGAACGAAAAATGGGTGGATGATGAGCAATTATTAAATCCACTCCTTTTGAAATTGCTTCCTCCACTACCTCATCAAGAACATCCAATGCTACCATAACACGCTTAACAGGTCTGCTTAGATCTCCTACTTGTAACCCTATTTTATCGCCTTCCATTGCATATGCTTTAGGGGAGAATTGTTCAAACAATGAAATTATTTCATAACCATTAATTGTCTTCATTCGTTATCACCTCATCCACTAATTTAATCTTCCTCTCTAGCTCTTTACTTTTTTGCGTATTTTCTTCTGATTCAGGTGCAGACTTCAAATTTGTAAGTATTCTCTGCCAATTTTTTTTCTCATGTGTCCATTTTTTAACGAAGGCAGCATTTTTTTCTTTCATTAAAAATGGTCCAAATAATAATGCTTTCTCTTTATTTAATTCATACAATGGGCGGGAATCCCCTTTTTCAGCTACCAAAACCTCGTATATTTTTCCATCTTCCTCCAAAATTTCTTCATCTATTAAAATCCAATCATTTTTCAATAGCCACTCTCGAATGGAAGATGCACTAACATTAGGCTGTAAGATCAGTCTTTGAACAGAATCTTTTAGTTTATTCTTGCCGTTCTCTAAAATTGTTGCGATTAATGTTCCACCCATGCCAGCAATCGTTACACAATCCACTTCATTTGGTTCGATTACTTCTAAGCCATTTCCTTTTCTTACAGAAATATTTGAAGACAATCCTTCCTGTTTTACTTGTTTAACAGCAGATTGGTAAGGACCATCAACCACTTCTCCTGCAATGACAAAACGAACATTATTTCTTTTCACCATATAGCATGGCAAATACGCATGATCAGATCCAATATCTGCAAATTTTGCATTTTTAGGTATGTATTTTGCAACGGTTTCTAATCGTTTGGATAATTTATCTGTATTCATTACTAACACCACATTTCAAATTCTAGTTAAAGCAAATACTTTGATACAAGAAGTATCACCAGGAGAAAGGTCCCAATAAATGCGGAAATCGTAAAATATAATAATTTATATTTCTTTCCACATAAATACCAAAATAAGCAATTAAGGAATAAAATGATATATAAAAATATTATTTCATTAGTAAAAAATTTCAAACCAAAAACTACACTACACAAAAGAATGATAATTGCTGCAACAGTGGCTGGTATATCTACATTCCACTCATTTTTATTATACAAAAAAATACCGACAAAACAAAAAATCAGAAAAATTAGTGAAATAGCCATTTGCAAAATGAAAGACAATTCAGTAAAATATAATAAAAATATAGTTATTGGAATGAAAGAAAAGTATAAAAGGGAAAAAATGAATAAGATGCTTTTGCCTTCTTTCTTTACCTGACTTTCTTCCACACCATTTCCTTCTGTATACAATGTGAGTAAATAATCACAATAATGTTCTGGAAGCATTTTATTTTCTTTCCAATAAGCTATTTCCTTTACAATAATCATTTTTCTCTGGTCTTGCATCTTTAGCATCACTTCCTTTTATTTAAGTAATAACTAAGTGAAAAAAGCGCATTAACATTTCTAAAACTGAAAAAAAAGAAATAGCCACTTCATACAGGAAGTAAACTATTTCTTTATGGAATCATATTGAAGATTACTAAGCCGTAAGCTACTTACTCTAAGAAATCTTTCAATCGTTTGCTTCTGCTTGGATGTCTTAACTTTCTTAAAGCTTTTGCTTCAATTTGACGAATTCTTTCACGTGTTACACCAAATACTTTTCCTACTTCTTCAAGTGTACGTGTACGGCCATCGTCAAGCCCAAAGCGCAATCTTAAAACATTTTCTTCTCTATCTGTTAATGTATCTAATACGTCTTCTAATTGCTCTTTAAGTAATTCATAGGCAGCATGCTCTGAAGGAGAAGTAGCATCTTGGTCCTCAATAAAATCGCCTAAGTGAGAATCATCTTCTTCACCAATCGGTGTTTCTAAAGAAACAGGCTCTTGCGCTATTTTTAAAATTTCTCTTACTTTGTCTGGTGATAAATCCATGTCTTCTCCAATTTCTTCAGGAGTTGGTTCGCGGCCAAGATCCTGTAGTAATTGACGTTGCACACGAATTAATTTATTTATGGTTTCAACCATATGAACAGGTATACGAATTGTTCTCGCTTGGTCCGCAATTGCACGAGTTATTGCTTGACGAATCCACCATGTTGCGTACGTACTAAATTTAAATCCCTTTTCATAATCAAACTTTTCAACAGCTTTAATTAAACCCATATTTCCTTCTTGGATTAAATCAAGGAACTGCATTCCACGTCCAACATAACGTTTAGCAATACTTACAACTAAGCGCAAGTTAGCTTCTGCAAGACGGCGTTTCGCTTCTTCATCGCCTTGTAATATACGTTTTGCTAAATTAATTTCTTCTTCTGCTGAAAGTAAATCTACTCTTCCAATTTCTTTTAAATACATACGAACTGGATCATTAATTTTTACACCTGGGGGAACACTTAGGTCATTTAAATCGAATTCTTCCTCCCCTTTTGCAAGCTCTTGGACATTCGGTGCTTCTTCTTCACCATCACCGATTAATTCGACTCCCTGATCACCTAAAAATTCATAAAACTCATCCATTTGGTGAGAATCTAATTCAAAACTGGATAACTTCTCAGCAATATCATCATATGCGAGCACACCCGTTTTTTTACCTACTTCTGTTAATTGTTCCTTTACCTGATCAAGGGTTAATTCCGTTTCAATCTCTTTTGAACGGGCAGACTTCTCAGCCATATGTCCCCCTCCTTCCAAAAAATCAAGACAATAATATACTATTTTAACGTTTTTTCTAATAAAAGGACTTCCATGCCAATTTGAGCAGCTTTTATATAGTCATTTTGACGTTCTGCATCTTTCAGCATTTGCTTCTTTTCCTTTATTTCAAGCAATTTCTCATAATTAATGATTTGTTTCATATAATCACTAATTTCTACTTCACTTACCTCTTCATTCACTTCCATCATTTCGATTTCAGCTACGATCCGTTGTAAGTCTGGATCGTCAATAAAATTCATAAATGAACTTGTATCGTTACCAAAACCCTTTTCATAATAAGCAAGAAGATAAGTAAAGATCGCTTGGTGTTCATCAATATTAAATGCTTTTCCCTGTAAAGAGTCTTGCACTTTGTAGGCAATATCCTCACTTTTAAACATATGTGCAAGCAGTCTTTTTTCCGCAGTATGATATGCTGGTAATAATCCAGTTGCCCGTTTTTTAACCGTGTATTGTTTGACAGGAACTACACTTTTTTCAACAGCATTTTCATTTGGAACTGATTGTTCCATCTGCATCTCTTGCTGCTTTAATGCCTCTAAAGAGAGAGAAAACTCATCTGCTACCTGTCGTAAATAAAGGTCTTTTTCTACCGCCTTCTCCAGTTTAGCAATTTCTCCTATTACTTCTTCTATATAAGCGAGTTTATCTCCTTCATTTTGAAGATTTTTCCCTCTTCGATAGTAAAGCATTTTAAATCCCATGAAAGGTATGCTTCCATGAAGTATTTCCTGTTGCAATTTATCTTCCCCAAATTTGTTCACATAATCATCTGGGTCCATTCCATCTGGTAACATCACTACTTTTACAACACAATTAGCCTTTGTAAGAAGCTGTCCTGCACGAAAGGCTGCTTCTATCCCAGCTGAATCAGAATCATAACAAATCGTTACATTTCGTGCGTTTCTTTTTAGAATTGTGATATGCTCCTCCGTTAAGGAGGTCCCCATTGTCGCAACACTGTTTTCAACTCCCGCTCTTGTTGCAGCTATAACATCTGCAAATCCTTCGAAAAGAACGGTATGTTGAAGCTTTCGTATTATAGGCCTTGCTTTATGAAAATTGTAAAGTGTATTGCTTTTATTAAAAATTGGAGTTTCTGGACTGTTAAGGTATTTGGGATTATTATCCCCTAAAGCACGTCCAGAAAACGCAATTGTGTTACCATTTCGATCATAGATAGGGAATATTATTCGATCGCGAAAACGATCAAAATATTTCTCATCCCTTTCACTTTTTACAATCAAACCAGCTTTTTCTAATAGCGAAACATCAAATTTACGTTTCCCTAAAAACTTCACAGCTAAATCCCAGGAATTAAGTGTATAGCCTATTTGGAACTTTTCAATGATAGGTAAAGTAAAGCCCCTATTAGACAAATATTCTAATGCATGCTGACCATCCTTTGTGTTTACGAGCAAATGATGGTAGAATTTAGATAATAAATCATGTGCATCAATCATTTGCTGTAAATTTTCTGGAATGGCTGGTTTTCTTTCCAGCTCAGACACTTCGATACCTAATTCAATATTCGCACGGTCAGCTAAACTTGATGCAACTTCTACAAAAGAAGAGCCTTCTAAGTCCATAAGGAAAGTAAATACATTTCCACCTGCATGACAGCCGAAGCAATGGAATATCTGTTTATCTGGCGATACAGTAAAAGAAGGTGTTTTTTCGCCGTGAAAAGGACAAAGACCGATAAAATTGCGCCCTTGTCTTGTAAGGGATACATGTTCTCCAATGATTTCAACAATGTCAGTAGCCTGTTTGATTTCATTGAGTTTATCTTCAGGAATGCGCGCCACCATTATCTACACATCTCCCTACTTATTGCCTACTTTAAAGAATTATTCGACGTAACCAATCGATTCTCCTTCAACTTTCGACAAAATCCTTATAAAATTTCTTCTGAATTTTTGGCAATCCTCTTCTGTATAAGGTTTGGGCCCTTTCCCATATACCCCTTTTCGTCTTGCCTTAGCAGATAAATATCGCATATCAAGTGCAGTATTTATAGTTTTCTCCTCAAATATTACGCCCCTAGGGGAGAGGACAGTAACTTGCTTTAACAATAACGTAGAGGCAAGGCCAATATCTTGAGTGACGACAATATCCTGTTTTTTGGTAGCATTCATAATAAATAAATCTACAGCTTCTTTATCGCTATCCACATACTTCCACTTTTGTTCGTCATTTTCTTTCATCATATGTGCATAGGATGCAACGAATAGCAATTCATAATGATAATAAGAAGCTATTTCGACAATATCTTCTTTTACAGGACAGGAATCAGCATCAACATATACCATATGTTTCCCTAATGTACTATTAATTCTACATCACTCCACATATTCCTTCTTCCTAAATAATTTTTTCACGAAAGAAGTAATGTCGAAAATTTTTTTATCCCTTTCCTTGACTTCTCACAATAAATAGTTTATTCGTAAAAAGCCAAGTCTAAACCTAAAACATGATACTTTTTTATCACAATTTTTTATTATAGTATAAATTCACTTGAAATTCCATCTTTTTTTATCTATAATTATTCCTTTTATGCCATACTAGAACCAAAATACATACAAAAAATAAATTAAGATAGGTCATTAAATTAATTTTATTAAATAGAAATTATCTTTGCTAATTTATTTTATGAACACAACCATTTTTAGAAACGGCCATTTAAATAGGACGAGAAATAGTTCACTTGAAAATTATTGAAACACAAGTTTTTCATAATTAAAAACTTGATTCTCCACTATGAGAATCAAGCTTTTACCAATTAATCTCACTAATATCAAGCAGTTATCTGTCTGCGCTATACTTAGATCTATAATACAAACTGTGAATAATATTTGCTGTTTCTTCCACTGCTTTATTTGTAACATCAATAACTGGACAGCCAAGTCGATTCACAATGTCCTCAAAATAAGTTAGCTCTTCTTTTATTCTTTCAATTTGCGCATAACTCGCTTTGTCACTTAATCCAAGAGAAATAAGGCGCTCTTTTCTAATATTGTTTAATTTTGTCGGACTTATTTTTAAACCAAAACATTTACTCGCCGGTACTTCAAATAACTCTTTTGGCGGGTCTACCTCTGGCACAATCGGTACATTTGCTACTTTGACTCTTTTATGGGCTAAAAATTGGGAAAGTGGTGTTTTAGAAGTCCTCGAAACACCAATTAATATGATATCAGCCTTCTCTAAACCTCTCGGATCCCTGCCATCATCATATTTCACAGCAAATTCTATTGCCTCCACTTTTTTAAAATAGTCTTCATCTAATTTCCGAACAAGTCCTGGTTCATAAAGTGGAGTCTTTCCCCATAACACTTGAAACTGATCAATAATTGGTCCAATTATATCGCATGCATATACTCCTTCTTGCCGAGCTAGCTCACTCATATAATTACGGATTTCTGGTTTAACAAGTGTATAGGCAATCATTCCATGCTCTTCTTTTGCTTGCATTACTACTTCATGAATGTTTGATTTATCCTCTACAAAAGGAAATCTTTTTATAAGCACATTAACATTGTGGCCGGAAAATTGGCTGATTGCTGCTTTTGTTACAAGTTCAGCTGTTTCACCAACCGAATCAGATACAACATATATAATTTGTCTTTCAGTCATTTTGTTCCTCCACAATTCCATCACGATTATTAGACAAGTCTACAAACGCTCTAGTAATATTAGTTTTCGAAACTCTTCCTATTACAAGAAGACCATTCTCCGTTTTTTCTACAACTGGGAGTGCATCAATTTCTCGATTCATTAATTTACAGCCAACATCTACTAATATTTCCTCTTCAAAACAATACGTGACATTCGGCATCCTTGTCATAATAATCGCAACTGGCAACGAATTTAACTCTTGTTTACCAATACTTGCTCGCAATAGATCTTTACGAGAAACAACTCCTGTTAATGTGGAGTTCTCATCAACGACAAAAATGGTTCCAACATCTTCTGTAAACATAATTACGATTGCATCATATACAGAGGAATTTTCATGAACCACAACTGGATGTGAATAATAATCCTTCACTAATATATTGCGTATATTATCGATTACTTGTCTTTCCGAGTTTTTTCCCGTATAGAAGTATCCTACTCGAGGTCTGGCATCTAAAAAGCCCGCCATTGTCAATATCGCTAAATCAGGTCGAAGGGTTGCCCTTGTCAAGTTTAATTTATCTGCAATATGCTCACCTGTAATTGGGCCACTCTCTTTTACTATTTCAATTATTCTTTCTTGCCGTTTGTTCAGTTCGATCTCCTATTCACCACCTTCATTTAGGTAACGATATCTACTAACTATTATATACGAAATAGGCGGAATCAAAAGAAAAAGAATCCAAAGTTATCTATTTTATCTATAATATTTAAAACATTTGCTCGTTCTTTTCCTTATCACGCCATTAAATTCTTACAAAACGAAACTAGGTAGGGGTGGCCCTGCCTAGCTCTTTTTAAAACAATTTAATTCTTACTTTACAATTATTTCGTTTACACTTGCAAATCCTTTAATATAGGAAGCTATTTCCACCATCAGATTTAATCGATTTTCTTTCACTTTTTCTTCATCAGCCATAACCATAGTATGATCAAAGTATGCTGAAATAGCATCTTTTAAGGAGAATAATAAATTAAAATATTCTTCTTCATTTACCTCTGAATTTATTTTTTCCATTACATCTTGAAAACGATTATAAAGTTCATGTTCATATTCGTTTTCAAATAAACTTGGATCAACCGGGGAAATTGTTGTTACCTTATTAGAAATATTGATGATTCTGCTTAGGGCTTCAATTCCTTCTTTAAAATCGGCAGCTCCCTTGCGAAGCTCAAGAACGCTTGCTTTTCTTAACACACTTGCTGCTCCACCAATTTTTTCTGCTAATATGGCATCAATCATATCATAACGAATGCCTTTTTCTTGTAAAATATGCTTCACACGCAATTTAAAGAATGAAAGAACGGAATCAACTAGTTCTTCACCAGCTACTTTTAAAGAATGTGACATTGCATTTATGGTGAGATCGACTAAGCTCTCAATGGATATACTCCAGTTTTTATCAATGAGCGTCTGCACAATTCCTGTTGCCTGTCTTCTTAAAGCGTAAGGGTCTTGTGATCCTGTCGGAACCATGCCAATACTAAAGAATGAGACAATCGTATCTAGTTTTTCAGCAAGTGCCAGGACTGCCCCTACATTACTCTTAGCTGTTTCATCCTCCGCATGGCGCGGCATATAATGTTCGTTTATAGCAGCAGCTACTACTTTTTTCTCTCCCTTTTGCAAAGCATACCGTTCTCCCATTAATCCTTGCAGTTCTGGGAATTCATAAACCATATTGGTAACAAGGTCAAACTTTGCAATTTGTGCTGCTCTATCAACATCCTGTTGTTCTTCTTTTGTTAAATTTAGCTTTTCAGATAAGGAAGCGGCAATTGCTCGCACTCGAGCAACTTTTTCTGCTAAAGTGCCGATTTCCTCGTGATAAACAATCGTTTCCAACTTTTTAAGAAGATCATCAATTACTAGTTTTTGATCTTCTTTATAGAAGAATGCTGCATCAGCAAGTCTTGCTCTAAGAACTTTCTCATTTCCTTTTGCAACTTTTTCTAAATGTTGATGATCACCGTTACGAACAGTGACAAAGTATGGCAACAGCTTTCCTTCCTTTGATTTCACTGGGAAATAGCGTTGGTGTTCCTTCATACTAGTGATTAATACCTCTGTAGGCAATTCTAAAAACGACTCTTCAAAAGTACCAAATAATGTAGTTGGATATTCAACTAAATTGGTTACTTCATCTAATAAATCTGCATCGATTGGAATCACCCAATTATTTTCTTCCTCTAATTTTTTAATTTGAGAAACAATAGCCTCTTTACGTTCGTCAGCATTAACCATTACATACTGAGCTAACATTTTTTTCTCATAATCAGATGGATTGTTGAAAACAATTTCTCCACCAAGGAAGCGATGACCGAGAGATTTATTGGAAGTTTCTACATTGGCGATAGAAAAAGGTATTACTTCCTCGCCGAATAATGCGATTAGCCATTTTATTGGGCGTATGTAACGTAAGTCATTATTTGCCCAACGCATATTTTTTGGAAAAGTTAAGCTTAAAATCAATTCTTTTAATTCAGGCAATAACATACTCGTTTGTTGTCCTTTTATGAACTTTTTAACGTGAGCGTACTCTACACCATTTATTTCTTTAAAATATATATCTTCTACTGTTAAACCTTGTCCTCTAGTAAAACCAGCAGCTGCCTTAGACCATTCTCCGTTATCACTTTGCGCAATTCGTTTGGCAGGACCTTTTGCTTCTTCTTCCCTATCTTGCTGTGATTCATCTAAACCAGCAACAACTAGTGCCAATCTACGAGGAGAAGAAAATGCATAAACAGAAGTATAGCCTAATTGCTTTTCACTAAGCCATGACTCCATTTTTCCCTTCAATGCCTCTATGCTAGCAGGGATGAAGCGAGCGGGCATTTCTTCTAAACCAATTTCCAATAACAAGTCTCTTTTATTCATGACTTTCTCCCTCCTTGCTTTTTAAAATTGGGAATCCTAATTTTTCTCTTTCTTCGTAGAATGTTTTGGCAATCTTACGTGCTAAATTTCTACATCTTCCAATATATCCCGTTCTTTCCGTAACAGAAATAGCCCCTTTAGCATCCAATAGATTGAAAACATGAGAGCATTTTAATACATAATCATAAGCAGGATGTACTAGACCCTCGTCCATTTGTCTATGTGCTTCTTTTTCATAAATGGAAAATAAATTAAATAGCATTTCTGTATCAGATGTTTCAAATGTGTATTTACTATGTTCAAATTCTGGTTGATAAAAAATATCTTTGATTGTAAACCCATCTGTCCACTCTAAATCAAAAACATTCTCTTTATCCTGAATGTATGATGCCAATCGTTCAATCCCGTATGTTATCTCAACAGATACTGGCTTACATTCAATACCGCCAACTTGTTGAAAATAAGTAAATTGTGTGATTTCCATGCCATCAAGCCATACTTCCCATCCGAGACCAGCACAGCCTAGAGAAGGATTCTCCCAGTTATCCTCTACAAAACGGATATCATGCTCAAGTGGATTAATGCCTAGTGCCTTTAAAGAATCTAAGTATAGTTCTTGAATATTATCTGGCGATGGCTTCATGATAACTTGAAATTGATGATGCTGATATAGGCGATTGGGATTTTCACCATATCTTCCATCAGCAGGTCTTCTCGATGGCTCTACATAAGCCACATTCCAAGGCTCAGGACCTATCGCTCTTAAAAAAGTGTAAGGACTCATTGTTCCTGCACCTTTTTCCACATCATATGCCTGCATCAAAATACAACCATAATCTGACCAATGTTTCTGCAATGTTAAAATCATGTTTTGAATATTCATTGCTTAAATACACCTCCGAAATTGATAAATCATTATTTAGCATAGAAACTTTAGCCGAGACCTTTTAAATTTAGAAACACAAAAAAACTCTCGTCTCTATGCCAAATTTTTGACATAGGGACGAGAGTTAACCCGCGGTTCCACCCTATTTGCTGTATACATACAGCCACTTTCATACGCAGTTGCTCCAAGAACGCCTTCCTTAATACTCATGCACTTGGCTTTCACTATCCCAAGCTCGCTTTTCATGAGGAGAAATAAGTACTACTTTCTTTTCAACGCAACACTCTTATTTACATGAATAATAGCGAAATTTTTTTTGATTGTCAACCTTGCAACCAATTGGAATCAAAATTTAGTTCTTATGTAAAAGCATCTCCCAATTTTTTCATGGATTGGATAAATTTTTTAGATTTCAAATATAACCCTGAATATTCTTCATAATAAGCATCAATAATCATACTAAGTTCTTTCTTTGTCGTATCTTTTACTGAAATACTTCCTAGTCGTGATATATCCATAAAATAAAAAATCCGGAGAAGCTTCACAGTAGCCTGAGAAATTTTATAATGATATGGATCTTTTTCCAAGCATTGATGACAGACCAATCCTCCTTCTCGTATGGAAAAAGAAAAATGGCCTTCTGTTGCTCCACAAAAAACACAACGATCTAATGTTGGATATAATCCCAAACCGTTTAACATTTTTAATTCATAAATGTTCACTAGAATTTCCGGGTCAAATTCTTCATTCATATAATTCAAAGTTTGAAATAATAATTCGAAATGAAAAGGATTTGGCTTTTTTTCATCTGTACATTTGTCAGTAAGCTCTACTATGTAGCTTGCATATGCGGTAAGAAAAATATCCTCTTTTAATCCACGCATGCTAGAAATAATATCGCCCTGCTGCAAAAGACCTAATCCACTACTACGCTGAACGAGAAAATAGCCATAGACAAAAGGTTGGGTTACAGCAGAAAGTCTGCTGTTTGGCTTTTTTGCACCTCTTGCCATAACCCCAACCTTTCCCCATTCTCTTGTAAAGAGAGTAACAATTTTATTTGATTCACCGTAGTCAATTGATCTAATAACAATTCCTTCACACTTTTCCAGCATCACCATTCACCATCCCTTACTATAAGGACAGCGCTATGAGATGGGATAATCAAGTTCTGCTAGTTCCTCTTCTTGCATTCCTGGTATTTCATGATTAGTCTTTTCTAATTCTTTAAAGAGTAGATAAGTATCAATGTTACCTGTTTTGGAAAAAACTTTCCAGGTAAAGTCTAACATGTAAAACCCCACCTTTCGATTTTAACTAGCTGTTTATAACTTTAATCTTATCATAGCCTGTCTTTATAAAATCATGAGACGAAAATATTGTTAATTGATCGCATGTATAATTTTTTAATACCTATGAATTCAAACCATGACGGTTTTTGCAGGTCGAGTAAAATATATCTATTCGCTAAAAAAACAACTAATTAATATTCGTCTTCTCTAAAGCCGAAGTCACGGAGCTGTGTCATTTTATTACGCCAATCTTTTTGCACCTTTACCCATAACTCTAAGTAAACCTTATTTCCGAGAAGATTTTCGATATCTGTTCTCGCTCTTTTTCCAATCTCTTTCAGCATGCTTCCTTGTTTACCAATAATAATCCCTTTTTGAGAATCACGCTCAACGATGATTGTTGCCATTACATTAATAACATCGTTTGGTTTTCTCTCCATTTTCTCAATGACGACTGCAAGGGAGTGAGGAATTTCCTCTCTTGTTAAATGAAGTGCTTTTTCTCTTATTAATTCTGAAACAATAAAGCGTTCTGGATGATCGGTTACTTGATCAGCCGGATAAAACTGTGGTCCTTCTGGCAAATATTTTTTTATTTGCGTTAATAATGTTTCCACATTATTTCCCTCTAAAGCAGAGATAGGAATAATCTCTTTAAATGGATATTTTTCTTTATATGATTCAATAATCGAAAATAATTGATCTGGATGAATTGTATCAATTTTATTAATCACTAAAAATATCGGCGTCTTAACTGTCTGGAATTTTTCAAGAATAAATTCTTCGCCTTTTCCAAATCCTTCTTCCGCATTAACCATGAAGAGGATTAGATCCACTTCTTTCAACGTATTTTGGGCTACCTTCATCATAAAATCACCAAGTCGATGCTTTGGCTTATGAATTCCAGGTGTATCAATAAATATGAGCTGGGAATCATCTGTTGTTAATACACCTTGAACTTTATTTCTCGTCGTTTGTGGCTTGTCGCTCATTATGGCAATCTTTTGGCCAATTACGCGATTTAAAAACGTAGATTTTCCTACATTTGGTCTTCCGATAATGGATATAAATCCTGATTTATGCTCTGATTGGTTATTAATGTTCATGTAAATCCTCCGGTGAAAATGCTCCTGGCAATAATTCTGCCACAGTTAATGTTTGTATGTCGCCTTTTAAATTTGTCAATACTACTTCCATGTCTTTAGGACACAGCTCAGAAATTACTTGTCTGCAAGCCCCACAAGGAGAAACAGGTCCCTCTGTATCAGCAATAACGACAAGCTTCTTAAAGCTAGTATCACCTTCTGATACCGCTTTAAACAAGGCTGTTCTTTCCGCACAGTTTGTCATACTATAGGCTGCATTTTCAATATTACAACCATGATAAACGGTTCCATTTTCGGAAAGAAGCGCCGCACCTACCTTGAATTTCGAGTAGGGAACGTATGCTTTCTCACGAGCAAGCTTAGCTTCTTCTATTAGAAGTTCTTTTTTCATGTAAACCCCTCTTTTCCTTTGCAGTTTTTTATTTCCATTTTGCAGTTAACATTTGGGTGTATAAATAGACGCTTAAATGGCGGCGAGTTGTCAATTGTCTCGACTCACTTACCATTTTTTTGGTAAAGCTTTATCTTAAAATAATATCTTACATTTAGTTATCCCTTTGTAAGAAGGAATATATTAGCCTTCAAATTATTTTAAAGAAAAGTATCAACGTTTACAAACTTTCGTATCAATTGACCCTATTTACTATGTACTGTCTTAAAATTATATACTAATTTGTATTTACAATAAAGGGGCAGAAGTAAGGAGTTTGTCGCTTATTGTTTGTTTTGGCTAGATGGCCAAGTATTAGAATTTTACTGCCTGTATTTGTCTATAGCAATATCTTTATTAAAAGCCTAAAACAAAAAGGCTATCAAAAAAACTAGACCAAAAGCCAAATGCATTCTTTAGCTATTTTTCGTCTAGTTTTACTAGATAACCACTCTGTTTTTATTTTTTTAGCCGCCCGTAATAGCTTCCACTATTTTTGGAATAAAAATGATTCCACCGACTATAACAGAAAGAATCGCTGCTACAAATACAGCACCTGCAGCTATATCCTTAGCCTCTTTTGCCAATGGATGGTATTTATCGGTAACAAGATCTACCACGCGTTCAATGGCTGTATTTATTAGTTCTAAACTTATTACTAAGCCAATACAAAAAGCAATAAACAGCCACTCTTGTTTTGAGAGATCATTTATAATCCCTAATACAATGACAAAAATCGAAATAACCAAATGAATCTTTACATTTCTTTCTTGTTTAATAGCGGTTAATATTCCTGATATAGCTAAGCGAAAGGAGGATAATTGACTGTTTTTGCGAATTCTTTTATCTTTGTAATCCGAATTCATCTAAAATATCCTTTTGAAGAGTAAACATTACTTCTTCTTCTTCCTTTGTCATATGGTCATATCCCAATAAATGCAAAAATCCATGAACAGATAAAAATCCAAGTTCTCGCATATAAGAATGACCATATTCTTTTGCCTGCTCCTCCGCTTTATCAATGGAAATGACAATATCTCCTAACATTCTAGGAAGTCCTTCGCCAACTAATGGTGTCTCCCCTTCTCCTAATTCCTCAAGTGCAAAAGAAATAACATCTGTTGGTTGGTCTTTTTCTCTATATTCCTTATTTATTTCTTGAATTTGATCATTATGGACAAAAGTGATTGACAACTCAATCTCTCCCTGCAGATTTTGTTTTTTCGCTGCAAATTGAAGAAGTTCATGAATTTTGGTTATTTCACTTTCCTTTATTTTTTCCGTTTCATCAATAAAATCAATCTCTAAATTCATATTCTACTTCCTTTACTTTTTCATTTCAGGATATTCGATTCGTGAATGAAAAATCCCTTTTAGTGTTTCGCTCAATGTATTTCGAACAATATCTAATTCCTTCAATGTTAAATCACATTCGTCTAATTGTCCATCTTGCAAACGGTCAGAGATAATGTTTTTAATTAAAGAATCAATTTGGTCTGTTGTAGGAGCATTCATGCTTCTAACTGCGGCTTCCACACTATCTGCAATCCCAATAATGGCTACTTCTCTTGTCTGTGCCTTTGGGCCAGGGTAACGGTAATCACTTTCATTTACCTCTCCACCCTTTTCTTTTGCTTTAAAATAAAAATATTTTAATAACGAAGTTCCATGATGCTGTTCCGCAATATCGACTATTTCCTTCGGAAGCTTGTATTTTCTTAACAATTCAGCGCCATCTGTGGCATGGGCAATAATAATATTTTTACTTGCCTGTGGTGGAATACGATCATGGGGATTTCCCATATTCATTTGATTTTCAATAAAGAAGTGTGGTCTTTTTGTTTTACCTATATCATGATAATAACAGCCCACCCTTGCTAGTAAACCATTAGCTCCAATTGCTTCACAGGCAGATTCCGCTAAATTGGCAACCATAACACTGTGATGATAGGTGCCAGGCGCTTCTGTTAAAATTTTACGTAAAAGCGGATGATTTGGATTTGATAGCTCAATTAACTTGATTGTAGAAAGAACACCGAATCCTGTTTCAAGGAAAGGAAGAAATCCAATTGTTAAAACAGCGGAACTTATCCCTGAAATTATTGCCAGCAATATAAAAACACCATATTCCTTTGCACCATAATGACCATTTTGCAAATACAATATCGCTAATATGGTAACAATATTGATGAAAGAAATAAAGAATCCTGCATAAAGAATATTGGTACGTTGATTTCTTTTGTTTAGAAAGAGTATTCCTGCTAAACCACTTGCGATAATGTAAATACCCATGCCTACATTAAAAGTTCCAGCGACCCCTTCATTAAACATAATCATTCCACATATCGCAAGGATAATCGTTACCAAAATGGCTGATTTTTCTTCCATTAATATTTTTATTAGCATAACCGCCATCGCCGCCGGAAAAATATACCCGATTTCCGTATATTCAAACTGCTGAAATACACTTATTGTTTTCATCAGTACGATGGTTACACTTAATATGATAAAGAACATTAAATAGAATAGAATATTTTTCTCCGTTTCCTTTGTTGTTCTTTTAAATATATAAAAATATAACAACGAAAGTATTGCTAAAATAATGATACATAGACCGATAAATGGTTGAATCGAATTATCACTATCTAACAAACCAACAAGTTCAAGCTGTCTTTGAATTTCTCTGCTGATCAATTGTCCCTCTTCCACCAAAACCTGCCCTTGAAGGACCCTTATCGACTCTACATTATCCACTGCTTGTTGACGCATTTCCTCTGTTGCTGTCGGATCATAGAACTCATTTTGAATGATTGCAAACCTACCTAGATCAATACTTGCGCTCTTCAAATCAGATGTCAAACCATCATTGACTTTTAAAATATCCTCTACTCTTTTTTTAGCATTTTCTACTTCATCTGACGGAATCTTTCCGTTCATCACTGTATGTATTGCTGTAACTGTAATATCTTTTGCTATTTCTAATTGATCTTCTGAATAAGGAATAAGGGATTTTAAAGATCGATCCATAATTTCGTTCGTTACTTCATTTGTTAGCTTTCCTTTTAGCAACTCGAGCTTTTCATCAACAGTTGGTTCTTTTATTGACTCCTTATCTTTATCGTCTTCTTCCGCTTTTTTTCGTTTTTCTTCTAATTCTTTCTCTACTTCATTATTTACTTCTGTAACAGAATCAAATATGGAAGATATTAAATCGACACGATTTTGTGCAATTTCCTTATTTACAACATATACATCCTGTACCTGGTTTTTCGCTTCTTCTTTCTTTTTCTCCGTACTTTCCTTATCTTCTACCGTTATTGGTGAACGAATCGTTTGATCTGCTACAGAAAAAAGCTGCACATTTAATTTTTCTGGCTTTACGTTTCCATAGAGGGTAAAGAATAAAATGACACCAATAAGAACAAAAAGAGTTATTTTAAAAAAAGTGATATTCATTAGTTTGATTAAATTATTACTTATTCTCTGCCAAATGTTCATATTTACCTCCTATCGTTAAAAAATAGGTTGATTTGCTTTCATATTCTCATCTTGAACCTATTTCTTCATCCTTAACCTATCTAGTTGTAACTTCTTACTATGCAGTTGGTTTGAGGCTTAACCTGCACTTTCTATATAGATAAGTAAAGCCGCTATCGCATTAGAAAAAAACTTATGATATGTAAAATGATAACAGTTTTTTCGATTGTTTTCACCCTTTTTCGAAATAATTCATGTTTCTTAAAACTTAAACAAATAAAAAAAGAACAATCCCCTAAGTAATGAGATTGCCCCTTTGAATGTTAATTTTCCTGCTTTCCATATGCATTGATAATTTTTCCAACTAGCGGATGTCTTACAACATCGCTCTCTTCTAATTGTACTAAACCTATTCCGTTCACTTTTTGCAAAATTTGTTCTGCAACCACTAAACCTGATTTGACACCTTTTGGCAAATCTATTTGTGTTTTATCACCAGTAATCACCATCTTGGAACCAAATCCAAGTCTTGTTAGAAACATTTTCATTTGTGCATTGGTTGTATTCTGGGCTTCATCCAATATAACAAATGCATCATCCAATGTTCTACCACGCATATATGCGAGTGGGGCTACTTCAATCGTGTTTCGTTCAATTAAACGTGTTGTATGCTCCATACCAAGGACATCGTGCAGTGCATCATATAACGGACGTAAATACGGATCCACTTTTTCTTTAAGATCTCCCGGCAAGAACCCTAAGCTTTCGCCAGCCTCAACAGCAGGTCTGGTTAATATGATTCTATTCACTTTACCGCTCTTTAAAGCATTTACTGCCATTACAACGGCTAAATACGTCTTCCCAGTACCTGCAGGACCAATACCAAACACTAAATCATTTCGTCTAATAGATCGGATATACTCACTTTGACCAATCGTTTTTACTCTAATGGATTTTCCTTTAACCGTTTTGGCTATTTCTTCATCGTATAATGACCCGAAGTATTCGAGTGTCCCTTTCTTTGCCAAAGAAATCGCATATATCACGTCTCGTTGACTAATTGACACACCCTTTCGGATGACTTGTAAAAGTTTCTCAACAATTTCTCCAACAAGCTCTATCGAATCAGGACTTTCAGAAGAAACAAGCAGCGTTTCTCCTCTTGTTACGATGTTACAATCTAATTCTTTTTCAAGTACTTGCAGATTGCTATCTCCATTACCAAGTAAAGCAATAGCTTCGTTTGGATCTTTCAATTTAACATTCATCGTTTTTAAATCTTCTGTCATTCTGTATCTCCTTGAGTTAGAGGTTGTGCTTTCGCAATGTTTTCTATTGTTGTAAAAGCTATATTTAGTTTTACTTTACCATTCTTTATATCGCGTTGTAAAATTTTTTCTTCCTTAATTTTCCCATCTTCACCAATTCGTTTCAATATATCCTTCCTCGCATCTTCCTTTCCTTTCTTTACAGCTTCTTTCTCACTATATCCTCTTTTTACGATTTCCTTTTCTCGATACGTTTTATCGACAACCTTAATTGGTAACTCCCATTTAAAAAACTTAACGTTCGTTTCATTCTCCTCTTTTTCATACTCCTTATACTCCATTTTCCCAAAACCCCATATTGGGATATTCCACTTACCAAGCTTTATATAAAATTTTTGCTTTTCTTCTCCATTAAATACTTGGAACGTTGTTTCTAAAGGAACTGTTACTTCTGTCGTATACCATACTTCGCCCCATACTTTCCCTTTAGCAGAAACATTTTTGGTATGATCTTCCTTTCCTATTGTGCCAGCAACTAATAATTGTCCTTTTCTTACCACTTCATTAAGTGTATATTGTTTCGTACCAGATTCCACAAAATCTGTTACGATTGTCGCTTTTTTCGTTGCCACTAAGTTTTGTGGTCCCACTTCTTCTTTTTTCTCGGGTTCATTTTTTTCCACAACTTGAAAATGATAAGTTGTCCCTTTTAGCTCCACACCAATCCATGTAATTGCATCAATATTATTCGTTAATTCCGCTTGGATTTCATCTAATTCTTTTGCAAAAAATTGAGACTTCCCAATTTTAATATCCATCTTATCAAGCTGCTTACGTATCTGATATTCTGTTGCTGGATTCGCTCCTTTAATTTCGATTCCCCAAACCATATTTGATAAGGCAATAACTAATCCAAGAAAGAGGAAAATCCCAATAACAAACCCACTGTTCTTCCACAATCTTTTATATAGAAATGGAGCTCCAGCTCTGCGCTGAAACTCTATTTTTATTCCGCTGCCTCTCACTAAATGACGAAGTCGGTGAACTTTTTTCAAACTAATTTGAAAAGTTACAGCATGCGGTCCATGTTTCTTTACGTTCCAGACAGAAATATCATTTTTTAATAGCCTATTTAAAAAGCGTTCCAATCCTTTGCCTGTAGCTTTCACTGTAATTATCCCTGATATATATTCTAGCCAATGATTTTTCATATTTTCCTCCCAAATCATTCATTTATGTATAAAACTTGATCAATTTTTCCTTCTAATAATATTTCTTCTGGTAATATTGTTTTAATAACAAATCCTTTTCCTTTAATAAGGAGTTGACCTTGTTTTAGAAGCAGACGCAATTCTTTATCTGAAAAGGTTATTAATCCACGGTGGTTCTCTACATAAATATGTATTTGTCCAATCATTGTGATTCTAGGTAAGTCCATCATGACATCTTGAGGAAGTTCTAAATTTTTAATCATCCAGTTCCGCAAGTTGTGTCCCCACTTTTTAGCCATAAAAAAAGAACCCCCCTTTCCTCTCTTTTATGAGATTCTCTAGGTAGACGGTACACTTTCTTACACTTACTATCATCATATTCAGGGAGATTTACATTATGCTAAGAAAAACAGAGATACCTCTACGCTTTTTTAGAGGATATTTTCATCTCATCTATTTATTAAACTAAAAAAGAGTTATTACCACGCAGAAAAAAGACTGCATGGTAATAACTCTTCATTTTTTTAGACCCTATTCTTTCCTTTACGGTGCATGGATGCTCTATGCGGGTTTCTTGCTCTAGGAGCACTTAGAACTTCAGAAAACACTACCGCTTGAATAACATTATCCTTCGTAAACAGCCCTTCAGCATCAGCACTGTCTTCCTTTTTTGGGAGAGGTGATTGAACCCCTCTACTCCTTTGCTTTTCCATCATCTTAATCTTCTTCTGTAAGCTTGCATTTTCTCGATGTAGCCTTTCTAACTCAGAAAGGGGATTCTCTTTCTCCACTGCTTTCTCCACTGCTTTTTTCGCCTTTTCAGGGACCCTCAGAACGGTTGATTCTCTGTTCCTTTCCGTCTTTACAGGCTTAGGTATCTGTGGTCTTTTTGGCTTAGGAGCCTGTTTTTTACTATTATCAAATAAAGAAGAGAAGAGAAAAGCTGCAATCGCTATGATTATTCCGATAAATTCCAAATTTTCTCCCTCCCTTTTTTAAAGTTACTCATTATCATCTTTATTTTTTTGATCATCTGACAATTTGCCAATGGAGCCTCTCATTTCCGTATCAGCAGTAATATTTTGTAAATTCATATAATCCATTACGCCGATATTTCCTGAACGCAATGCATCAGACATAGCCATTGGTACTTCTGCTTCTGCCTCCACAACCTTCGCACGCATTTCTTGTACTTTTGCTTTCATCTCTTGTTCTTGGGCAACAGCCATCGCTCTGCGCTCTTCCGCTTTTGCTTGCGCGATTTTCTTATCTGCTTCTGCTTGCTCTGTTTGTAATTCAGCTCCGATGTTTTTGCCGATATCCACATCCGCAATATCAATCGACAGAATTTCAAAGGCAGTCCCGGCATCTAGGCCTTTTGATAAAACAGTTTGAGAAATCATATCTGGATTTTCCAGAACTTTTTTATGATTACTTGAAGAACCGATCGTAGAAACAATACCTTCGCCAACTCTGGCTACAATTGTTTCTTCACCAGCTCCCCCTACTAGTCTTTCAATATTAGCACGAACTGTAATTCTTGCTTTTGCTTTTACCTCAATACCATCCATCGCTACACCAGCAATAAATGGTGTTTCAATTACTTTTGGATTAACACTCATTTGAACAGCTTCTAATACATCACGTCCTGCCAAATCAATAGCAGCACATCGTTCAAATGATAGTTCAATGTTCGCTCGATGTGCAGCGATTAATGCATTTACAACTCTATCTACATTCCCGCCAGCAAGATAGTGGCTTTCTAATTGATTAATCGTTACATTTAAGCCAGCTTTATGTGCTTTAATCAACGGATTAACAACTCGACTAGGAATAACCCTTCTTAAACGCATCCCTATTAACGTGAAAATGCTAATTCTCACTCCTGCTGCTAAAGCAGAAATCCATAGCATTACAGGCACAAATGTTAATAGCACCCCTAACAAAATAATTGCTAATACTACTACAATAATCCAAAAAATTTCAAATCCGCCTACTAACATTACTCATCCTCCTTAAGTATATCTATCGGTAGTATTTCTCTAACTACAATTCTTGAACCTTCTGCTTTTACAATTTTTACTTTCTTCTCTTTATCAATAAAACTTCCCTCACTTACTACATCGATTCTTTCATCGTCAACAAGGACCACTCCAGCAGGACGTAATGCAGTTAGGGTCGTACCTATTTTTCCAATCAATTCCTTGCGATTTTGATTGGAAACATACCCACTTTCCGTGTTGGTTGAGTCGGTTAATATAATTTTTCTAAAGAATTTCATTTTTCTACCAAACACCTTTACTAATAAGATAGACGCAATAATGGAAACTCCTATTGCGATTAAAAGACTTATCCCGATTACTGCAATATCTCCACTCGCAAGAAACATACTTGCAATTACAGCAATAATCCCTATCGCTCCTGCTATTCCTCCAACAACAAAGAATTCCAGTATTATCAAGAGTATACCTATAACAAAGAGAATAAGACTTTCATATCCAGCAAGGCCTGCAACTAGATGCCCATAGAAAAATAATAACAATGCAGAAAGCCCCGCAATTCCGGGTAAGCCAAAACCAGGTGAATATAACTCAATTATTAACCCTAGACTCCCAATTGACAATAAAATAGGAATAATAATTGGATTTGTTACAAATCTTGCAATTTTATCTGCAAAGCTTTCATCTACTCTTTCTACCTTCGCATTCTGTAAACCAAGTTCTTCAAGTAGTTTATCTAAATTATCGACTGTACCATCCGAATAGTTTACCTCTTCTGCTTCTGTTGAAGTTAAGGTTAAAAAGGTCCCTTCTTCTTTCATTCCAGGAATGGCTATAGATTTATCAGCCATCGCCATTGCATAAATTGGATCTCTTCCTTTCTTCTCTGCTGCTCCCTTCATTGCGGATATCCAGTAAGATTGCGCTTTTTCATCTGCTGCATTTCCTTGTCCGTCAATAACGCCAGACGATCCTATCCTGCTTCCCTCCACCATATAGATTTTATCGGTATTTAATGCAATATAGGAACCTGCTGAAATAGCATCTTGATTAATATAGGTTATGGTTTTAACATCCGTTTCAGAAATTCTTTTTCCTATTTCAATAGCAGCCGAAACATCTCCGCCAGGTGTATTCATATCAAAAATAATCGCACTAGCTTGATTTTCTTCAGCTTCCGTTATGGCTCGATTTATAAACTCACTTAAACCTTTTTCAACAGTGTTTTTAATCGGCACAACATACACGACTTCTTCGTTATTCGCACTGATTACACTAGGTATTATTGATAGTAAAAAGATAAAAAGAAGAGAAAGCAATAATCGTTTCTTATGTCTTCTCAGAATTCTCCCTCCTTCCCCAAACGTTTTAGTATTTAAAACACTATGGCTATGTATACGTTTCATTTTAAAAAAAGTTTCATTTTAATTTATATTTTTTTAAAGACTATCTTCATTATATGTTTTTTAGTTTAAGATAAAACAGTAATCTTCTAAAATTACTTCAACATTAAAAGAAAGCACTTCGTTCAAATAAATAAAAGGGGGTTTTTTCTTTGTCCTCCACTGAGTTAGATGAACTACTTTGCCTTAAGGGCTTTTGACACACCCATCTTCCGAGAATGTTCATCAGATTACAATTGATTCTTATTCTACTGAGAGCAGGGAAAGTAGATGTAAAAAGGCTGCAGACATAGTCTGCAGCCTTTAAAACATAAACTTATTTATGAAAGGTGTTGTTGTACAAGTTTATTTACTAGTGAACCGTCTGCTTTTCCTTTTACCTTAGGCATTAAAGCAGCCATCACTTTTCCCATTTCTTTCTTTGAAGAAGCACCTGTTTCATCAATTGCTTGTTTCACAATTTCAGATAGTTCCTCTTCTGAAAGTTGTTCAGGCATATATATTTCAACATGTTTTAACTCCGCACGTATTTTGTCAACAAGATCTTCACGACCTGCTTTCTCAAACTCATGGAGGGAGTCTTTGCGTTGTTTTACTTCGCGAGAAAGGACAGATAACTCGTCTTCTTCAGAAAGATCTCTACCAAGCTTAATGCTTTCATTCTGAATGGCAGCCTTAATCATTCGAATCACAACTAGTTTATCTTTTTCTTTGTTTTTCATCGCTTGCTTCATATCATTGTTTAAACGTTCGAGAAGACTCAATTTTGCTACACCCTCTCTTAGAACTTACGTTTTCTTGCTGCTTCTGATTTTTTCTTACGTTTCACACTTGGTTTCTCGTAGAATTCGCGCTTTCTAGCTTCCTGCAAAGTACCAGTTTTTGATACTGAACGTTTGAAGCGACGAAGAGCATCTTCAAGCGATTCGTTTTTACGAACGACGGTTTTAGACATTCTCTTTCCCTCCCTCCGAACACAACACACTAACATCAACATGGTTTCCATGTACCTTGACATTATAATATATCAAAGTGACAAGGTCAACCGTATTTGACCTAGTTAGACAAATTGTTTTAAAAAAAACGTAAAAAAAGGGTGTTTTATACAATAATCAGCCCTTTTCTCCCTCCATTCCTTTCTCGTCCTTTATTTTTCCCTCTATAGGTCATTATAAACATATGTCATGACAAGAACTTATATAAGTAACTTATGCTACCTTCTCCATCATTTATTTAGCCGCAGATGACATGTCCACAGCCTTTTCTTCATATAGTTTTCATAGAGGAGGAAATATATAATGATTTATCTTATACTTTTTATCGTTCTTATCCTATTATTTATTTTTGGGATGACCCTTTTACGGACAGGTTTATTTAATTTATCTTCCAAATCTCTTAAAGGCTTGCTCGAAAAATTAACAGATAAACCTTGGAAAGGGTTAATTATCTCGATTTTAATTACAGCATTACTCCAAAGCAGTGCTGCCGTAATGGTGCTTACGATTGGGCTGATTTCCGCCAGAGTTTTATCCTTTCCTCAATCCATTGGCATTATTTTAGGAACCAATATTGGGACCACATTAACAACTGAATTCATCACTTTCAACATCAATGATTATTTACTTCCGCTTGCTATCATCGGTGTCCTATTTATGATAATTAACAAATCCCAATTAAGAAGTATTGGATTCATATTATTCGGAATTGCTACTGTATTTACAACGATGCGTGGATTTAAATATTTTGCAGGGATGATTGAAGACCATCCCCTTTTAAACACTTTTTTTCTACAATTAGCTGATCAACCTATTATTGCTCTTTTAGTTGGCATTGGCGTTACTGCCTTGATTCAATCGAGCACGGCAACAATTGGGATTATGATGGGTTTTTTAGTGGCCGGCATGCTTCCAATAGAAATTGCTATAGCCATTATGCTTGGCTCTAATATCGGCACATGTATTACTTCTTATTTAGCATCAATAGGAACAGAAAAAAGCTCAAAGCTATGTGCATATGCTCATATTTGGCTAAATATAGGAGGAGTTATTCTATTCTATCCTTTCATTGACATATTAGCAGCTACCGTTAAAAATATGACTGCTGACATCGATGTTCAACTTGCCCATGCAAGCCTTTTATTTAATGTCCTATCTTCCCTACTTGTTCTACCCTTTGCCGAGCGTTTTGGCAAATTAATAATGCGTATACATAGCTGAAATTTTGCTTATTTTCTTGATAATAGAGGAGGCTTAGACAAAACTAAATTGTCTATCTGTAAATAATCAATCGGCGAAACCAATTCATTCCATTGCGATACGTCGCGCGATGAACGAGGCATTTTGACTTAACTAATGGAGAATACTGAAACAGCAATTTAACCATAATTATTGGTAGCCCACTTTTAAATTGGGTATTTTCATATGTTTTCCGAGGAGATAGCACTCCTTTGGAAAGCGAAGTGTATTTTAGGCTGTTGATATTACTATCCCAACTTTACTGAAACAGCCTTTTATAAACTGATTAAAAACCCGCCCCCCAACCATACGAAACGCTTGTATGGTTGGGGGGCGGGTTTATTTATGACCGAAATACTTATGTCCCAGTCTCTTTTTCACATAACTTTAAGTAAATCATATTGTGATTGATATAAATGATAATATAATCCTTTTAAAGCCATTAGCTCGTCATGGGTACCTTTTTCCGCAATTCTTCCTCCATCTATATAGAATATTTGACTGCTATTTTTAATGGTCGATAAGCGATGAGCGATAATAAAAGAAGTTCTTCCCTTTAGTAATTCCGTTATCCCTTCTTGTAGAAGCTCCTCTGTTTTGGTATCAATACTACTAGTCGCTTCATCTAAGATCAATATTTTGGGATTTGCTAAAAGTGCCCTTGCAAAGGATATTAATTGTCTTTGTCCTGCTGATAAAGTACTGCCTCGTTCTTCAACAACCGTATGATATCCATCCTTTAGATCTTTAATGAAGTCATCTGCCCTGACAATTTTAGCCGCTGTGATTATTTCATCTTCTGTTGCATCCAATTTTCCATAACGAATATTATCAAGGATTGTTCCTGAAAATACAAAAGTGTCTTGAAGCATTACCCCCATTTGAGAACGCAGTGATTTCAATGTGACATCTCGTACATCGATATCATCAATTTTTACGCTTCCTTCATTAACATCATAGAACCTGCTAAGTAAATTTATAATGGTTGACTTTCCTGCACCAGTTGGTCCTACTAAAGCAATGCTTTCTCCCGCATTAATATGGAAACTGACATCGTTTAGAATGTTTTTCCCTTCTTCATAACGGAAAGATACATGATCAAATGTTACGTTTCCTTTAATAGTCGGCATTTGAATGGCTTTAGGATTATCTTTAATATCTGGCTCTACATCTAGCGTTTCAAAAATTCGTTCTAAATAAGCAGACGCTGTAATAAGCGCATTATAAAAGTTCCCCATATTAATTACTGGATTCCAAAAGTTATTTACATAGCCAATAAAAGCAACAAGTGTACCTGTACTAACATCCACCCCAATCTGACGGATTCCTACAAAGTAAATTAAACTTGTTGTCAACACAGAGATGTTTTGTACACCTGGCCAGAGTAGAAACTGAATGGAAACAGCCTTCATCCAAGAGGTTCGGGTTTCATTGCTCACTTCATCAAATATTTCATAATTCTCATCTTCTCTTGCAAATGATTGTGTAATCTTAATCCCTGCAATACTTTCATGAATATATGCATTCATGTTGGATTGTTTGTTACTTAACACTTGATATGCTTTTCTTTGCATATTTTTAATAACCCATACCAATATTCCTAAAATAGGGAGCAGAGCTAAACTGTATAATGTTAATTTAGCATCAATCGCAAACATAAAAATCAAAGTAATAATAACACTGATAATATCTGAGATTAGATTAATTAATCCGTTGCTTAATAAATCACTAAGTGTATTAATATAGTTAACTACTCTTATTAATATTTTTCCATGTGGACGATTATCAAAATAAGAAAAAGGTAACTTTTGCAAATGCTGAAAAATATCCAAACGCATATCCTTTAAAATATTTTGACCGATACGTGTAATCCATTGAATTCTATAACGCATACATATTCCAATAACGATAAGGGATAACAAAAATAGTATACTAAGTCCAATTAATAGCGGAATATTTTTATCTGGGATAATTTCATCGATTGCTATTTTCGTAAAAAATGGACCGAGCATCCCTGCAACATTGGCAGTTAATATGATCAGCAATGTAATAAACAATGCCTTTTTATAAGGTTTAATATATGCACCGATACGTTTATAGTGACTCCAGTTAAATTCGGTTTCTAATTCTTCATCAACATTAAATTTATTACGGGCCAATGGTTGCTCCCCCTTCTTCCTGCTCAACTAGTCCTAGCTGCCTTTTATAAACATCGTAATACAGCCCTTTTTTCGCTACAAGCTCCATATGCGTACCCTGCTCTTTCACTTCCCCTTTGTCGAGAACTAAAATAAAATCCGCATCTCTTACAGAAGAAATTCGGTGTGCAATAATGAAGGTTGTTTTATCTTCGGTTAGCTGATTTAATTCCTTTTGGATTTTACTTTCTGTTTCCATATCTACCGCAGAGGTTGTATCGTCCAAGATTAAGATGGATGGATCTTTTGCTAATGCTCTTGCTAAGGAAATCCTTTGCTTTTGTCCGCCTGATAGACCAACTCCACGCTCTCCCACAATGGTATTGTAGCCCTCGGGCATTCTGACGATAAAATTATGAGCATCTGCTATAGCAGCAACTCGCTGTATCTGTTCTATATTCAAAAATGGCTTTCCAAAAGAAATGTTTTCTTCAATTGTATTTGAGAATAAGAAGATATCTTGCATAACCATGGAAATCTGATCACGGAGCTTTCGTACAGGCCATTCTTTTGCATTTACGTGATCAATTAATACTTCCCCTTCAGTCGGATCATAGAATCTGGCAATCAAGTTAACTAGTGTAGATTTACCTGACCCTGTTTCCCCTAATATTCCAACCGTTTGTCCTGGTCGGACTGCAAAGGACACATTTTTTAATATTTGCGTTTCTGGATCATCAGAAAACGCAAAGGAGACATTTTTAAACGTTACGTAGCCGGAAATTTTCTTCGTTTGCTTTCTTTCTTCCACTCTAATCTGTGGTTCTGTTTTTAATAAATTTCTTATTTTTACACAAGATGCATTAAAACGCTGTACATCATTTATTAACCATCCGCTCATTCGCATTGGCATATTTAATAACCACATGAATCCATTAAAAGCAACTAAATCCCCAATTGTCATGCTTCCTTGAATAACAAATAATCCGCCTAGCAATAATGTGATAACAGCGAGCATACCTGCAAAGCCATCTAACCATGGTAAGTATTTTTTTGACACATTGGCAGAATCCAGATTACGCTTTTGATAATCATTATTGAAATGATTGAACTTTTCAATTTCGTATTCTTCCCGCGAAAATGCTTTGACTACTCTGTTCCCACTAATATTTTCTTCTACCATTGAATTCAGCCTTGAAAAACTTTCTCTAATTTCTAAAAATACTGGGTGTGCTGCCCTGGACATTTTTTGTGTAAAAATAAAAATAATTGGCGTGACTGCAACTAATCCTAAAGTTAATTTCCAATCAATATTCATCATTACGATAATAGCTACAACAAACCAAACGACACATTCGGCTATGTTATAGCATACCCATGAAACGAAATGACGTATGGCGTCCATATCCCCCGTCATTCTCGCCATAATATCTCCCACTCTATTATGATTAAAGAAATCAAAATCAAGCTCTTGAAGCTTCTTATACATGTCTTGCCTGATATCAAACTGTGCATCCTGACCAACTTTTTCATATAATAATTGGTATATGTAACGGGTAACGGTTCTAATAAGTGTTGCTCCTACCATCGCTAACAGAATTGGAACTAAAAGTTGTACTTGATTATTCTCAATGACTTCATCAATTAGCCTTCCACTTAATATAGGAATAATCACTACAAAAAGATTTGCCAATAAAATCAATGTTGCGGTAATTACTTTTTTCTTATTCTTCTTTACATAACTCCAAATCCATTGATAATTATTCAATAGGAATCTACACTCTTTCTTTTTTAATTTGTTTACTTCAAAAATGATATTTGCAAAGACATCTTAATATTCGTATAAAACGAAATTCACTACGTAAAATCAATAATATCTCTCAAAACAAATATAAGGGGGTATACAAAACTTGAATTCGTTTTCATGTCTTTCTCATCTCTCCCATCTTTTTATAGCATTGCTGAGTCCATTGTTATGCATAGGCTATTTATCTTTCATATCCTTTTTGCCATTTTGTTAGCTAACAAATCCTCATACGCCATTTGAATAAAAAATGTGCAGTCTCATTATTAGTATAGTAAGACTACTTATAGGGCAATAAGAAATAAAGATTCCTTTCTTATTACAGATTAATTTTAGTCATCACTGATTGACGTAACTAGTACTTAAATTGTATAATTATGGACAAAATTTGACTTGAAAGGAGCATATTGAATGTTATATTATCAATCTAATTATTTTGGACAAAATGGAGATTTTGATCGTATTTCGGCAACCAATCCCAATATCCTTCCACATTTTCATCGAAGTATGGAGCTTGTAATGGTCGATGAAGGGACACTGAATCTTACAATCCAAAATAAAACCTATACCCTTCACAAAGGAGAAAGCGCTTTCGTTCTTTCGAATCAAATACATAGTATGCAAAGTAAAAATAAAAACCATGCCTGGATTTATGTCTTTTCTCCAGAGTTTGTTAATCAATTTTTTCAATTAAGCAAAAATAAAGATTTAATCGAACCTATATTCCGCTTACAGCCCGGTATTAGTGAGATGATTAAGGAGATATTAATGACTAATAAAAGCTCGATGATAGCCAAAAAAGGTGTCCTTTATTTGATTTGTGCTGAATTGTTAAATCAAACAACCTTTAAAGAGGAAGCAAGAAGAGATGAATATTTATTACATGATTTACTGAATTATATCCAAAATCATTTTACCGAGGAGCTTTCATTAAAAGATTTATCACAAAAATTTGGCTATGACTATTCCTACCTATCTAGATTTTTCACAAAGATACTGAAAGTTCCGTTCGTTGATTTTCTTAATGGACATCGTGTCACATTGGCATCTCAATTATTAAAAACTACGGATAGCAAAATTACAGAAATTGCCGATATAGTCGGATATCGAAATATTCGTAGCTTTAATCGTAATTTCGAAAAACTTATGAATACAACTCCGAGTAATTATCGAAAAATTTATTTGGAAAATTATTAGTATTACATGCCGTTTGAATGAAAAAAACCTTAGAGAAAACAATTCTACGTTTTCTCTAAGGTTTTTAAAAAAAAGGAATATTAATAATCACTGGTGCTCGTTAAACCATTAACGATTGCAACACCAGAGCTTGCTCCAATTCTAGTTGCTCCAGCTTCAATCATTTTCGCTGTATCTTCGCTACTGCGTACCCCTCCAGATGCCTTTACACCTACACTCGGTCCGACAGTTTTTCTCATTAATGCAATGTCCTCAACTGTTGCTCCACCTGTGGAGAAACCAGTAGATGTTTTAACAAAATCAGCGCCAGCTTCTACTGCTAGTTTACAAGCAATCTCTTTTTCCTCATTAGTTAATAAGCTTGTTTCAATAATAACTTTTGATAACGCCTTGCCTTTTGCAGCATTCACTACTGCTTTTATATCTTCTTTTACTAAATCATAATTTTTATCCTTTAATGCACCAATATTAATAACCATGTCTACTTCTGTAGCACCGTTTTTAATGGCATCCTCTGTTTCAAATGCTTTCGTTGCAGAAGTGGTTGCACCTAAAGGGAAACCGATCACTGTACATACTTTTACTTCTGTTCCATCAAGTAATTCACTAGCAACTTTCACCCATGTTGGATTAACACAAACGGAAGCAAATGTATATTGCTTTGCTTCTTCACAAAGAGTAACAATTTGTTCTTTCGTTGCTTCAGCTTTCAATAAAGTGTGATCAATCATTTTAGCAATGTTCATTATGATTCTCCTTTGATATATGTACTCTTGAAAAATATATATTCAAGCTCTTTAGAATACTAATTCAAAAGAGCTTGAGTAACTTATTATATATTAAATGTAAATCAACAAAATAAGAAATGCTATGGTTAAGATACTATCGCAGCCTGATCTTCCATTTCCTCTAATATGCGGACAAATTGCCCTTCATTTACAGGATAACCAGCTTTTGTTATTTTTACTTTAACAATTTTCCCTATCATTTCTTCTGTAGCAGGGAACACAACTTTTAAATAGTTATCTGTATAGCCAACAAAGAGTTTTCCATTGCCATCCTCTTTGTATACTTCTTCCGGAATGACTTCTACTACTTCCCCTTCATAGTTAGACGCATATTCTTTTGCAAGTTGATCAGAAAGAGAAATCAATCGATGAACACGTTCATTTTTTACTTCTTCGTCAATTTGGTTGTCCATACGTGCGGCAGGAGTTCCAGTTCTCTTAGAATATGGGAACACATGTAATTCAGAAAATTTATGGTCTTTTATAAAATTATATGTTTCCATGAACTCTTCTTCTGTTTCGCCTGGGAAGCCAACGATAACATCAGATGTGATAGCAAGTCCTGGTAGAGCTTCTTTTAATTTTGTAATTCTTTCTGCAAAAAATTCCATCGTATATTTTCTTCTCATTCTTTTTAAAACAGTGTCAGAACCTGATTGAATAGGAATATGAAGATGGTTTACGACAATTTTGGATTTATCCAATACTTCAATAACTTCATCTGTTATTTGACTAGCTTCAATGGAAGAAATACGTAGTCTTTTCAAGCCCTTTACTTCTGCTTCTAAGTCTCGAAGTAAGTTTGCAAGATTATAATCCTTCATATCTGAACCATATCCACCTGTATGAATCCCTGTTAAGACAATCTCTTTATAGCCAGCATCCACTAATTGTTGTGCTTGTTTAATGACATCTTGTGGATCCCGAGAACGCATTAAACCTCTTGCCCATGGAATAATACAAAATGTACAAAAATTATTACAGCCTTCTTGAATTTTTAATGAAGCTCTTGTTCTATCTGTAAATGCAGGTACATCCATTTCCTCATATACGCGGTTTTTCATAATGTTTCCAACCGCATTAATTGGTTGTCTTTCTTCTTTGTACTGTGCAATATACTCTAGCATTTTTACGCGATCCTGTGTACCCACTACAATATCAACACCAGGAATAGCCATAATTTCTGCTGGTGACGTTTGTGCATAACAACCTGTAACACAAATAACTGCGTCAGGATTTTTCCGCACTGCACGACGAATAACTTGTCGGCTCTTCTTATCGCCTGTATTTGTAACTGTACATGTGTTAATAACATATACATCAGACATATTTTCATATTCTACACGTTCATAGCCCTGTTGTTTAAACAACTGCCAGATCGCTTCTGTTTCATAATGGTTTACTTTACATCCTAATGTGTGAAAAGCAACTGTTGGCATTTTTATCACTCCATCAATTCAAAATGATAAGATACAGCAGACAACAGATACAATGGAGCTGTCTCTGTTCTTAATATTCTTGGACCAAGTCCACATAATTCAAAACCATGATCTTTTAATAACGTAACTTCTGCTTCTGTTAGACCACCTTCTGGTCCAAATACAGCAAGTATTGATTGTCCCTTTGCCATTGACTTAAGTTTCTTCGTTAAAATAGACGATTCGCCTTGTCTTGCCTTTTCTTCGTATGCTACTAACTTTACATGAAAGCCTTCTGAAAGTTTAATCAATTCTTTTATATCAATTGGGGTATTTACTTTAGGAATCATCGTCCGATGAGATTGTTCTGCTGCTTCTTTCGCAATCTTATTCCAGCGAACAAGCTTTTTCCCACCTTTTTTCTCATCCCACTTAACGACAGAGCGAGCTGCTATAAAAGGGATAAACTTAAAAGCACCTAATTCTGTCCCTTTTTGAATAATCCATTCTAGCTTATCCCCTTTTGGCATTCCGCTCACAATGGAAACAGAAACAGGAAGCTCTATTTCTCCTTCTAACCATTGTACCACCTTTGCCGTCACTTCGTTTTCGGAAATATTTGCTATCTTACAACGTGCTACCTGTTGTTTATCATTTACACAGTATATTTCATCTTCCATATTCATTCGCATAACACGAACGATATGATGATAATCATCTTCTTGGATAATAAATGTATCTTCTTCATTTTTAGCAAAATAACGCTGCAATCGAAATACCTACTTTCCTTTACCCAATAGATAAGGAAGAATCGTAAAACGAAACTTCCTTTTTCCTTTAGTCTATACGCTTACCCTTTTTTAGCTTTAACCGTAAAAAGATATAAGTTTATAGTTACTCACTCATTCTTTTTTGAGCAGTAATACTAACCCAATCTTCCATTTGAACCGTTTCTATTATTTCTAGTCCAGATGCAATAATAGCATCCTTTACTTCTTCTTTTTTCTGAAGAATTATACCAGAAGCAATAAAGTAGCCGTCTTTATGAAGTAAACGGTACACATCATCTGTAAAACGCACAATAACCTCTGCCAATATATTTGCAACAATCACATCTGCCTGTTCATTTATTCCACTCAATAAATTATTTTGACAGACCGTTGTCGTTTCATGAACCTTGTTTAATTTAATATTTAGTTTTGCAGAACGCACCGCAACTTCATCCAAATCTAGGGCAAGCACAGATTTAGCTCCTAACATTGCCGCAGCAATGCTTAATACACCAGAACCAGTCCCAACATCAATAACTATATCCTCTTTTTTAACTATTCTTTCCAAAGCTTGGATACATAATACAGTTGTTGGGTGGGTACCTGTACCGAAAGCCATGCCTGGATCTAATTCAATTATTAATTCATCCGTATGAACAGGTGTATAATTCTCCCATGTTGGTACAATGGTAAATTTCTCTGATATTTTTACAGGATGATAATATTTTTTCCAAGCAGTAGCCCATTCTTCTTCATTAACTTCCATGATGGAAACTTTGTTTAAACCAATATCAATATTAAATAGTACTAAATTATTGATGTTTTCTTTAATTGCCTCTACTGTTTCTCCAAGAAAACTATTGATTGGTAAATATGCTTTAACTAGGACGCCTTCTTCAGGATAATCATCAGGATTTAGTTGGTAGATTTCGCCGAATTGGTCTTCTCTTTCTTTAATTAATTCAAAGGGATCTTCAATCACTACCCCACTAGCACCTGCTTCATGCAAAATATTTGAAATAGGTTCAATCGCTTCATTTGTCGTATGAATTGTGATTTCTGACCATTTCATCTCTACCAACTCCTTTTTGATTATTCACCTTTAAACGCTTTTTTTACTTTAGAGAAAAAGCTGTCCTCTTCTTCTCCTTGAGGGGAAACTCCAGATACATCAGCAAATTCTTGTAATAGTTGCTTTTGCTTATCTGATAACTTTGTAGGTGTGACTAAACGAATGATAACATGCTGGTCACCTTGGCCATATCCACGTACATTCGGAATACCTTTGCCTTTAAGTCGGAATTTCGTTCCAGTTTGTGTCCCTGCAGGCACTTTTAGCTTCACTTTTCCATGGATGGTTGGTACTTCCACTTCATCTCCAAGCGCAGCCTGAACAAACGTGATTGGCATTTCACAATATACATCTTCTCCATCACGTTCGAAGAACTCATGTCTTCTTATGTGGAATACGACATATAAATCTCCTGCTGGTCCCCCGTTTGTGCCAGGTTCTCCTTGGCCTGTGACTCTTAATTGCTGACCATCATCAATACCGGCTGGAATTTTAACACTGATTTTGCGGCGTTTTTTCACTTTACCTGTTCCGCCACAAGTAGAACATTTATGTTTAATCTCTTTACCAGTTCCATTACAGTAATTACATGTTCTTCTATTCACAATACGACCGAATGGTGTGTTTTGCTCCACATTCAGTTGACCTGTACCGCTACAATGCTTACATGTAACTGGCTTAGTGCCTGGCTTTGCTCCTGTTCCATTACATGTTTCACAATTTTCTTCTCTTGGTATTTCAATTTCAGTTTCTTTACCAAATGCCGCTTCTTCAAACGAAAGGGTCATCGTATACTGTAAATCAGCTCCTTGACGCGGTGCATTTGGATCTCTTCTTCTGGATCCTCCACCACCACCAAAGAAAGTGCTGAAAATATCTTCAAAACCGCCAAAGCCACCGAAATCTGAGCCGCCACCAAAGCCTTGGTTAGGATCTGTATGTCCAAATTGATCATAATGAGCTCGTTTTTGGTCATCACTTAGTACTTCATAGGCCTCTTTCACTTCTTTAAACTTTTCATCTGCATCTTGTTCTTTATTAATATCCGGATGATACTTTTTTGAAAGCTTTCGATAAGCCTTTTTTATTTCATCCTTAGAAGCTCCTTTGCTAACTCCAAGGACTTCATAGTAATCTCGTTTGTCCATAATTGATTACCACTCCCCGATTCTTTTCACATAGATGCTATTGTATCATTTTGCATTTCCAAAGTACAATAGTTTCTTCCTAACTTTCTTAAATATCGCCAAAAAACATCTAAAAGAAAAGCCAAAGTCAAGATAACCTGACTTTGACTTTTTTTCTAATTATATATTGTTTTCATTCGTTTATTTATCGTCTTTTACTTCTTCAAATTCTGCATCGACTACGTTGTCATCTTTATCAGATGCTCCGCCCTCTGCTCCTTGTGCAGCTTGTGCAGCTTGAGCAGCCTCTTCATATAATTTCATAGAAAGAGCTTGAACGATTTCTTGAAGAGCTTCTTTTTTCGCACGAATATCTTCTAATTCGTTTTTCTCAATAGCAGCTTTTAAAGCGTCTTTTGCCTCATTCGCTTTGGCAACTTCGCTTTCGTCCACTTTTCCTTCTAAATCTTTCAATGTTTTTTCAGTAGTGAATACTAATTGATCTGCTTCATTACGTAGTTCCACTTCTTCTTTACGCTTTTTATCTGCTTCAGCATTTTCTTCTGCTTCTCTTACCATTTTGTCGATTTCTTCATCTGACAAGCCTGTAGAAGATTTAATTGTAATAGTTTGTTCTTTGTTTGTGCCAAGATCTTTCGCACGAACATTTACAATACCGTTTTTATCGATATCAAATGATACTTCAATTTGCGGAATTCCACGTGGTGCTGGTGGAATATCAGCTAATTGGAAACGGCCTAATGTTTTATTATCTGCAGCCATTGGGCGCTCCCCTTGAAGCACGTGGATATCAACAGCTGTTTGGTTATCTGCAGCAGTTGAGAATACTTGGGACTTAGACGTTGGGATTGTTGTATTACGATCGATTAGCTTCGTAAATACTCCACCCATAGTTTCGATACCTAATGAAAGTGGTGTGACATCTAAAAGAACAACATCTTTAACATCACCAGTAATTACTCCACCTTGGATAGCTGCACCCATTGCAACTACTTCATCAGGGTTTACCCCTTTATGTGGCTCTTTGCCGATTTCTTTTTTGATTGCTTCTTGAACTGCAGGGATACGTGTTGAACCACCTACAAGGATAACTTTATCAATTTCAGAAGCGTTAAGATTAGCATCTTTAAGTGCTTGACGAGTTGGTCCCATTGTACGTTCTACTAATGAAGCAGAAATTTCTTCGAATTTAGCACGAGATAAAGTTACTTCTAAGTGAAGTGGCCCAGCTTCTCCAGCTGTGATAAATGGTAAAGAAATTTGTGTAGAAGCTACACCAGAAAGATCTTTTTTCGCTTTCTCTGCTGCGTCTTTCAAACGTTGTAAAGCCATTTTATCTTTGCTTAGATCAATGCCATTTTCTTTTTTGAATTGTTCTACTAAATAATCGATAATAACTTGGTCAAAGTCATCTCCACCAAGACGATTGTCACCAGCAGTTGACTTAACTTCAAATACGCCATCGCCAAGCTCAAGGATAGATACGTCAAAAGTACCTCCCCCAAGGTCATAAACTAAAATAGTTTGGTCTTCCTCTGTTTTATCAAGACCATAAGCTAAAGCAGCAGCAGTTGGTTCGTTGATAATACGCTCAACTTCTAATCCAGCAATTTTACCAGCATCTTTTGTTGCTTGACGTTCTGCATCATTGAAGTAAGCAGGTACTGTAATAACAGCCTTTGTTACTTTCTCTCCAAGATACTCTTCTGCATAACCTTTTAAGTATTGAAGAATAATAGCAGAAACTTCTTGAGGAGAGTAGTTCTTGCCTTCAACTTCCACTTTATAATCTGTACCCATATGACGTTTAATTGACATAATCGTGTTTGGGTTTGTGATAGATTGACGTTTTGCAACTTCCCCTACTTGACGTTCTCCATTTTTGAATGCTACTACAGAAGGAGATGTTCTATTACCTTCTGGATTTGGGATAACTTTTGGTTCTCCACCTTCAAGTACAGCAACACAAGAGTTTGTTGTACCTAAATCAATTCCAATAATTTTACTCATGGAAATTTCCCTCCTATTATTTTAATATGTAATGCTTATTGACTTACTTTAACCATTGCAGGACGAATCACTCTGTCTTTTAACTTATACCCTTTTTGAAACTCTTCTACCACGATATTAGATTCCGTTCCCTCTACTTCCTCTTGCATAACTGCTTGATGAAGGTGGGGATCAAATTCTGTTCCAACCGCTTCAATAGCTTCTACACCTTCTTTTTTAAGAGCCTCAATAATTCCACGATAAACCATCTCCACACCAGTATATAAACTCTGTGTTTGTTCATCAACGGCTTCAATTTTCAATGCTCTTTCCAAATTATCGATGCTTGGTAATAAGTCCATTACTAGACTTTGTGCTCTATATGTTTGAGCCGCTTCCATGTCAAGCCTTGATCTGCGACGTGAATTATCAAAATCAGCCTGCAGGCGAAGATAGCGATTAGTTTCTTCTTCTAACTTAGCTTCTAGCACAGCAATTTTTTCATTTGCTGCCTTTAGTTCTTCCTCAACTGCATTTTCCTCATTGGAAGGAGTTGCTTCAGCCTCTTCAAATACTTCTTCAACAGTTTCTTCTACTTGGACATTTTCTTGTTGTTCCATCTCTGCACTATTTGTTGTTTTTTCATCTGCCAACTTGTTCACCTCCCTTAAAGGAATAATTATTCAAATGAAACCCGTACAGATTGGCAGAGTTGCCAATAAGTTAATAGGTTAGTTAATCCTAATTTCTACACTTTAAATATTCCACAGTAGTTATTTTTGATACAAATTAGTAAGTACTTTTGTCAGGTCATTCGATAAAATATTTAATAAGCTAACAACTCTTGAATATTCCATTCTTGTAGGACCAAGAATGGCGATTGATCCAATTTGCTCATTCCCTATACTGTAAGAAGCAGAGATAATACTGCAGTTTTCCATAGCGATATTATTATTTTCTCTACCAATTTTAATGCTTATATCAGAGGAATTATTGCGAATAAGCTCTGGGATTCCATCCTCTTTTTCAATCATATTCAACAAATTTCTTATCTTAGCAATATCATGAAATTCTGGTTGACTTAAAATATTGGTTTTTCCGCCAAAAAACAATTTTTCATGTGTTTCAATTTTTACCGTTTCTGAAAGTGAGTTGATTAAATACTCATAATTGCTAATATGCTGTTTCAACAAGGAAGCAACTTCTTTATAAATCTTGTTATGAAGCTTATCAATAGATACGCCCGTTAAACGTTCATTCAAGATATTTACCAGCTTCTCAATTTCACCAGCATGGATAGATTCAGGTAAATGAAACATTCTGTTTTCTACATGTCCTGAGTCTGTCACAATAATGGCAATGGCCGTATTCGTATTTAAAGGAACAATTTGAATTTTCTTCAATTTGTTTTCCTTAACGGCAGGCCCAAGGACAATAGTAGTATAATTTGTTAAATCAGACAATATTTTTGCGGATTTTTGTACAATATTTTCTAATTCGTATATTTTTTCTGCAAAAAGTGAGTTAATTCTCAAAATTTCTGAACGCTTTAATTTCTGTGGCGATAAAAGATGATCAACATAAAAACGATATCCCTTTTCTGAAGGTACTCGACCAGAAGAAGAGTGCGTTTTTTCGATAAACCCGGATTCTTCTAAATCTGCCATTTCATTACGAATGGTAGCGGAGCTAAACGTAATATTTTCTTTCTTTGATAAACTCCGTGAACCCACAGGTTGTGCTGTTGAAATAAAATCATCAATAATCACCTGTAATATTAATAATTGACGATCAGTTAACACATTAATCACCTCTGTTAGCACTCTTTGTTAGCGAGTGCTAAATCTATATATAAAGTAGCAAAAACAAAGGGGCTGTGTCAATAATTTGCTTCTGATTTCTACAAGAAATTTTTCCCTTTTCCCTTCCAACTAATCACAACAGAAGAAAAGTTTTCTTTCTTAGCCTTTAAAATGTTTAAAAGAAGCGAATACTTCTCCTGTTATTAGAGAACTCCAATAAACGATTGAAACACTTCATTACCTAAGAATCTTCCTTTATCGGTCAATTTCAAATATTCGCCCTGAATTTTGATTAGTCCTCGATCCAATAGCCCCTTTATTTCTTTCTCAAAAAGTTGTAAGACAGTATTATTATATTTTTTTTCAAAGGATGTTAAACTTACCCCTTGGTTTTTTCTTAATCCGAGAAATAATTCTTCCTCCATTTGTTCAACAAGGGATACCTTCTGTTCATGCATAATAGGAAATTCCCCTTGTTCTAATGGCTGCATATATTTTTTCAAAGGACCATAATTAGAGTAGCGGTTTCCAGCAATATACCCATGTGAGCCAGCTCCAAACCCAAAGTATTGCTCATTATTCCAGTAGGTTAGATTATGTCTACTTTTAAACCCAGGCTTGGCAAAATTACTAATTTCATATTGCTGAAAACCATGACTTGTCATCTCTTCCATTAACACCCCATACATGCTTGCTTCCACATCTTCACCAGGTGTTGGTAGTTTACCCTTTCTCATCAGGTTATAAAAAACGGTTTTTGGCTCTATAATAAGAGAGTAGCCTGAATAATGCTGGATATCCAATGAAAATGCAGTCTTTAATGTATCTTTGAAATCCTCCAGTGTTTGTCCTGGCAAACTATAAATTAAATCCACACTAATATTGTTAAATCCAATCTTTTTGGCAGCCTCAATGGATGAAAAAACGTCTTCCGCCTTATGTGTTCTGCCAATCCTTTGTAGTAGCTCATTATTAAAAGACTGAACACCAAAGCTTAGACGATTGACACCCCCTTCATAAAGAGCTTTTAATTTATCTTCTGTTAAATCACCAGGATTCGCTTCAAAAGTATATTCGATCCCCTGATGCTGCTGTAGTTCTGTATTAATGATTCCACAAAGTCTTTCTAGCTGCGAGGCAGATAAGCTTGTCGGTGTACCTCCCCCAACAAAAATGGTAGAAAGCGTTTGTTCCCCATACTTATCAAAGGTTAACTTTATTTCTTTCTCCAATGAATCTAAGTATTCATCTACCGGCTGTCCTTTTAAAAATACTTTATTAAAATCACAGTAGTGACAAATATGCTCACAAAATGGAATATGAATATATGCTGCTTGTATCAATTTTTCACAACCTTTAATTTAATCAACTCTATTACTAAACAGGGAAACCACAATCCCTGTTTCATTGGTAAAATAAGAAAAGAGGTTGATGCTATCTTTAGCACCTACCCCCTTTACTTATAGCAGTCAATGCACTTAATAGCAAGTTTCCTGCACTAGCTGTCATCCATGCTACTTTCGGCTCATCAACTGTATTTTATTTTTTTGTATTATTATCATCCATCCGTAATACGGCCATAAATGCTTCTTGAGGTACTTCAACGGAACCAACTTGCTTCATTCGTTTTTTCCCTTCCTTTTGCTTCTCTAGCAATTTACGTTTACGAGAAATATCGCCACCGTAACATTTAGCCAATACGTTTTTCCGCATCGCTTTAATGGTAGAACGGGCAACTATCTTTTGACCAATTGCCGCTTGGATCGGAACCTCAAACTGCTGGCGTGGAATAAGTTCCTTTAATTTCTCTACAATTACTTTCCCTCTTTCATAGGCAAAATCTTTATGAACAATAAAACTGAGGGCATCCACTTGTTCTGCATTTAATAAAATATCCATCTTCACAAGTGTAGAAGTTTTGTATCCAATCAACTCATAATCAAAGGATGCATAACCTCTTGTGTTTGATTTCAATTGGTCAAAGAAATCATACACAATTTCCGACAATGGGATTTCATACGTAATTTTGACACGAGTTTCATCCATATATTGCATATCAATGAATACACCACGTTTTAGTTGACATAATTCCATGATCGCACCGACATATTCATTAGGAGCCATCATTGTTGCTTTAACAAAAGGTTCTTCAATGCGTTCGATTTTTTGAGGATCTGGCATTGCCGACGGATTGTCTACCTTGATTTCAGTTCCATCTGTCAAAATAACATCGTAGATAACACTTGGTGCTGTTGTAATCAAGTCAATTTTAAATTCTCGCTCAATCCGTTCTTGGATAATCTCCATATGAAGAAGGCCAAGGAAACCACAACGGAAACCAAATCCTAATGCTTGAGATGTCTCTGGCTCAAATTGCAACGCAGAATCATTTAGTTCCAATTTTTCTAATGCTTCCCGTAAATCATTAAATTTCGCACTGTCTATTGGATACAACCCACAATAAACCATTGGATTTAACTTACGGTATCCTGGTAATGCTTCTGTTGCGCCATTCTTTGCATTAGTTATGGTATCCCCTACTCGAGTATCCCCAACATTTTTAATTGCCGCTGTTAAGAAACCTACATCCCCAACAGATAAGTGATCTGTAGGAGTAGCTTTCGGTGTAAATACTCCCACCTCAATAACTTCAAATTCTTTGCCTGTTGCCATCATTTTAATTTTGTCACCAGGTTTTACCGTACCATCAACAACACGGATATACGTCACAACCCCACGATATGCATCATATAGGCTGTCAAAAATAAGTGCTTTTAATGGCGCTTCTGGATCCCCTTCAGGAGCAGGAACTTTCTCAACAACTTGTTCTAGTATTTCCTCTATCCCTATTCCAGCTTTGGCAGAAGCTAGTACAGCCTCAGAAGCATCTAATCCAATTACCTCTTCAATTTCATTTCTAACCCTTTCAGGATCAGCACTTGGAAGGTCAATTTTATTAATAACCGGAACAATTTCCAAATCATTATCAATTGCTAAATAAACATTTGCTAATGTTTGTGCTTCAATTCCTTGTGCAGCATCAACTACTAGTACTGCTCCTTCACATGCAGCCAAACTACGTGATACTTCATATGTAAAATCCACGTGACCTGGTGTATCAATTAAATGAAGTGTATAGATTTCTCCATCATTTGCCTTATATTTAAGCTGGACTGAGTTTAATTTAATCGTGATTCCACGTTCTCTTTCTAAATCCATTGAATCTAATAGCTGATCTTTCATCTCACGTGCAGTGAGTGCGTTTGTTTTTTCTAATATTCTATCAGCTAGGGTGGATTTCCCATGATCTATATGTGCAATAATAGAAAAATTTCTAATTTTTGATTGTTTTTTTAGCATCTCTTCTCTGTTCATTTAGTTCACTCCTACAATAATCGCGCATGTACACTATTTTTGATTATAGCAGTGTGAAGAATAAGATTCAACGAAAAGTAAAATGAATTACTAAACAGTTTTCTAGTTTTCTTTTTCTTCAATTATATCTCCAACCAGACTTACGCCTTTTTCTGCCAATGAAGAAATGGTATCAGCTACTCCTTTACCGATACTTGACAATAAATTAAAAGCCCTCATTTCTTCTAATTGCTGTTTCTTTTGTTCTAAATCATGACTTGTAACGTTTTGTCCTAGGACGGAAGCCTCTACATTTCCATCCTCATTTTTTACGGAGACTGCACTTTGAAGCCCTTGATCATCATAGCCTCTCATTTTGTGAATCCCGCTATTTGCTTGCTGCATTCCGAATAAGACACATATAAACATTAACAAAACGATTCCGACAGCACCTAATGTATATAGTTTCAACTTGATCAATCTCCTTTAATCTAATTATCAAGTCTGCAATTCTCCATATATTAAAAAGAAAGGGAGCATCCCTAGAGATACATCCTTTCGTTCCATGGAAAAATAGCAATCATTTCCTAGCAACTCTATTAAAATGTATGAAAATACTAGGAAAGATAGAACTATTATTGTCAACTAGTGAGTATTATAACCAACATTTTCTTGATTAATGGCTGAATGAAGGGCAGCATTTAATCCATTTGCAAGTAAGTTAGCCATATCCTCAATAAAGACATCCACTTCTTTTGGCGTAACCATTAAATTATGACCTATTGGCGATAGCACTTCATAAATTAACTTTCTCTTTTCCTCTTCAGGCAATGTACCAATAATACCGAGAAAAGTCTTCCGATGCTGTTCTTCTGGCAAATCCTCCTCCGTTAATTTTCTTTTTTCTCCAAAGCTTAATCCTGCCGGTGCTAACGCTCTTGATGGCCTATTCCCTTCTTTTAGTTCTTTTCCAAAATGCTTCAAGATGTAATCTATCGTATCGCTCGTAATAGATACAGCATCCACCACCGTCGGTACTCCTATTGCAATCACTGGTCTTCCTAGTGTTTCTTCACTCAGTTCCTTCCGTTTATTTCCTACGCCAGACCCTGGATGGATCCCTGTATCTGAAACTTGGATAGTAGAATTTACACGGTCTATTGAACGTGATGCGAGTGCATCAATTACGATAACAAAATCAGGATTCGTTTTCTCTACTACTCCTTTAATGATATCGCTCGTTTCAATTCCAGTAAGACCCATTACTCCTGGGGCTAAACTTGATACTGGCCGATATCCCTCTTCCACGCTTTCTGGCTGCAATTCGTATAAATGCCTCGTTACAAGTATATTTTCACAAACCTGAGGTCCTAACGCATCTGGGGTAACATTCCAGTTCCCTAGCCCAACTACTAAGCAGGATGCATTTTCTTTAATATTGCTCTGCTTTAAAAATTGCGAAAACTCACTTGCAAAAACTTTCTCTACTTTCTCTTGCAATTTCGTATCCTGCTGTCTTATTCCTAATACTTCTATTGTTAAATATTTACCTTGTTTTTTCCCTATTATTTCTTCGCCCTTTTCTGTTACTTCCACATAGGACATTTTAATGCCATTTTCCTCTTTTTCCTTGATGATAACCCCTTCAAGCTGTGATTGATCCTGTTCATTTTGAACAAGCCCTTGTTTATGTAAAGCTAAATCCTTTGCCTCAATAGCTAAATCAGTCCGTATAGAATACATGCTTAAATCTAGTTTTTCCTCCATCGTTATCCCCTTCCAATTAAATTAATATAAGAATATTATTAGCATTGCCTTTCTCCCCAAAAAAATTCATATTGTCCAAATTAGAAGGAAGTCTTGCATTATTAGTCCTCGTTTGATAAAATATCACTTGTTCTTTAAGTTTTTTAGGAATGTATATATCGAGTTTAAATAATGAACTTGATGCTTCTTTTTAGGAGGTGAACGTAAATGCCAAATATTAAATCTGCTATTAAACGTGTAAAAACTAGTGAAGCTCGTAATGCTCAAAACACTACAGTTAAATCTGCAATGCGTACTGCTGTTAAAAAGACTGAAGCTGCTATTGCTCTTAATGATACAACTGCTGCAAATGAAAGTTTTGTAGAAGCTGCTAGTAAATTAGACAAAGCTGCTGCTAAAGGTCTTATTCATAAAAATGCTGCTGCTCGTAAAAAATCTCGTTTAGCGAAAAGAAAAAATGCTTCAAACGCATAATGAGTAAAAAAAGACTATCAATTAGATAGTCTTTTTTATGTCTTTTTATTTATTCAGCTATAATATTAACCCCGTAAATCAAAATATAAACAAAAACAGTAAGAGGGGTTTTTCATCCTACTGTTTTTGTCACTATAAATTCCGCTCTCCTACATTCCATGTCCTAATTGAAATAAAATCATTTCTATCACCATATTTTTTGGCATGGATCCTGTTTTTAACTGATAATCGCCTTCTGCAAATAGTTGGATGCATTTTGTTAATTCCTCTTCTGTAAAACGCTGAGCTTGTCCTGCGGCTAGTTTCACTCGGAATGGATGGACTTTTAAAACAGAGGCAATTTGCTGTTGCCCATATCCTTTTTGAGCTAGTGCTTTTACTTGATAGATTAAGCGAAATTGATTTGCTATAATCGAAAGTATTTTTAATGGCTCTTCATTTTGCTTTAATAAATCATAATAAATCCGTAAGGCTTCATCCATTTTTTTAGAGATTACTTTATCGACAAGGCTAAAGATATTTTGCTCCAATGATTTCGCCACTAATTCCTCGACAATTTCCTTCGTTATTAATTTTGAATCTTGTACATATAAAGCCATTTTATCAATCTCAGATGTTAAAAGGGATAAATTTGTTCCCGCAAGACTTAGGATCATATCCAATCCATCTTCATTTATTTCAACCTGATTATATGCTGCACGCTGCTTGAGCCATTTCTTCAATTCTTGCTCATTTAATTTTTTGGCTTCCAAAATAGACGCTGCTGTTTTTAACTGTTTTGTTATTTTTTTCCGTTCATCTAACTTTTCGTAACTAGCGATAAATATCATTGTAGTAAACGGTGAAGGCTGTTTCAAATATTCCTCCAATTTCTTTACATTATGCTCTACCTTTGACTTTGTTTTTTCAGCCGTAAGGAAGAATGGATTATTTAAAACAATCACTTTTCTATCGCCAAAAAAAGGAATTGTTTCTGCATCCTCTATCGCTAATTCTACCGGAGTTTCCTCCAAATCATATGTAGATAAATTAAAATCCTCATCTTCCTCATTTAATAAAGATTGCAACAATAAATATTTCGTTTCGTTTATTAGAAAAGACTCTAGTCCGTATAATAAATAGACAAAAGAAAAATCTTTGCGTTTAATTTTTTTCCATAATTCTTCGATCATTTCTTCTCCCCATTCCCTAAATAACTCTTTAGCATAAACCATTACTAAACCATTATTATATACGAAACTCCTATTTGTTGTCCTCTTTTTCAAAAATTAGCTCATTTATTAACAGAAAGAAGGTCCTCGAGAAAACTCCTCTCTTGCTTAAGAAATTTCTTCAAAAAAGCTTGCTTGCTTTTCCAAAGAGTACTAGTAGCAAAAAAAGGGAATCAGAGAAACCTTCCTTCAATCTATAATGAACGTTACATATCAAGGCCTAGGATACTTCATATGTAACGGTGCACTTGTATTATTACTAGTGTGCTCGAATGGCTTTAATCTATTTGTGTCAAGTCTTGACAGCTTAGGAAATGCAAAACAAGTCATTTTTTATAAGTATTTTTTGTTCACAGGTAAGAAAGTAGAAACGTTCTAAAGTCCATTTGCTATCTAGCATATGCTGGCTAACAAATTTCAGGTCTCCTTTTGCGTAAGCAGACACAAAAAAGCTATCGCACTTTGTGTTTCCTTAATCTAGTCGCAGCGCTTAGGTGTTTTGGCGATGTGCAAAGAGCTTAAGCATATCTTACAGTGGGATAGGTATTAGAGTGACATTGTTTATTGATTTAGCCATTCTCATTTGCTATATTCTATGGAATTTGCAATTGAAACGTTCCACCTTTTTCGGAAAAATAAAAAGAAATTCCCCCATTTTCATCTGTTCTAAATACTTTGACTTTACTTTCTTTTAAAGTAGAAAGCACTTCTTGACTTGGATGGTTATAACTATTATTTTCCCCAACTGATATAATAGCAATTTTCGGTTTAAGCTGCTCAATAAATTCACTAGTAGAAGAAGTTTTGCTTCCATGATGGCCCACCTTTAAAATATCTATATCCTTTAAAAGCGGATAGTTAAGCATTAACGCTTCTTCTCCTTCCTTTTCTAGATCACCTGTAAATAACCATGTTCTATTGGCAACCTTTGCATAAATTACAATCGAACCATTATTCTTCGTTAAATCCTCTGTCTCAAAAGGAGCTAAAACTAAAAAAGCATCCTTCCCAGTAGTCCATTTTTTCCCTGCTTGAATAAAGTGAATCGGAATTTTTTTCTGCTTTGCTAACGATAATAGTCTTTCTTTTTCTATCGAAGATTCTTCCGTTACATTTGGATACATTATTTCTTTTACATTTAATTGCTCTATTACAGCTGTACTTCCTCCAATATGGTCTAAATCACCGTGTGTCAATATTAGTTTATCAATCGTAGATATCCCTTTACTTTTCAAAAAAGGAACTACTGTTTTTGCACCTACTTCAAAAGGATCTTTTCGTTTTTGCCATTCCTCCATAGGAAAAGTTACCGTCCCACCAGTATCAATTAAATAAGTCCCCTTATTATATGGCAATTGAATGAGAATACTGTCACCTTGGCCTACATCAATAAAAGTAATTTCGCCTTTTGCTGAATAAACATTGTCAATGTATTGAAAACTAATAATCAATATAGGGATAATATAGAGCCAATTCCTCGATTTCTTTGGCATAATTTCATACAAAAAAAAGAAAATCGGTAAACTGACAATATAAGCGCCAAGCAAAACAGAAGATGGTCTTCCGAGAACAAGCGTACTAAAAGGATAGCTAGCAAGCTTTAATACCAGTTTATCTGAAAACATTAACATAAGATCCAAAGGAAAAGAAAAAAAGGATAATATTTGTGGAAATAGAAAAGAGAGAATATAAAGGCTAATTAAATACGGCAAAACAATAATTGTATAAAAGGGGATATAAATAAGATTCGCTACTAAAGATAGAGTAGGAATTTCATAAAAATAATACAATATAACAGGAATTACTGCATATTCGGAAATAAAAGTAGTAAAGAAATACATTTTGACGGTTGAGGTATGATAAGACCTAATTAGAGTGGAAGAAAGGATGAGGAAAAAACAAACAATAAAGGATAACAAAAAACCAATATTAAAAAGATTCCGTGGGTCGATAATTAAGCATAAACAAAAGACTACACTGATTATATCAATCATCGGCAAGCCAGAAAAAATTCGAAATTTATTTTTGGCCAATAGTACCATGGAGGTCAAAACAGCTCTAACTACCGATGGACTTATTCCTGTCAATACAGCATAAACGGGCAAGAGTAGTAAAAGAATTGTGCTAGCCCTTTCTTTCGTAATTCCAGCTCGGATCATCACAAAATAAAGTATCCCTATTAATACGACAACATGGGAGCCAGAAATAGCTAGTAGATGGATAATTCCTAAACGCTGATACGCAATTTGGAGGTTTTCGTCCATCATTCCTCGTTCGCCAAAAATAAGCGCTTCTGCAATAGGTACGGTTGTTTCTGAAAAATGTTCAGCAATCCAGATAGTCCCTTTTTCTCTCAGCTGCTTTAATGAAAAGAGGAGATTACTTTCTTCCTTACAGTTTGTTAAATTTAAATCCTGTGTTGCAAGTAACCAATAAATTGAATCATTTTTAAGAAACTGTCTATAATCAAACCCATTCTCGTTTCTTTGCGAAGCGGGAAGCGATAATGACCCCTGTAGCATACAAGTTTTCCCAATCACTCGCTCACTTTCTAAAAAATTTTTTTCTTTTTCTGTATTCATTTTGTAGGAAACGATTAATTTTTCTTTCGTTTGTTTATCACGCCCAACGGTCCTCCACCTATCCCCGTCTATATCAGCTGACTCTAGGAAAGTAATGATAAAAGAAGAATCATCTTCGCTTATCTCCGAGTGGTTTCCTATATTGTCATAACTACCCCTCACAAGAAAAAGGAGAAAGAAACAAATGAGAAAACCACTTAATCCTAATGTGATTTTTTTAGCCAAATAAAGCCATAGGATAAAAAGAATATATAATAGATAAAAAAATAATGTTTGAGAAAAAGAGCATAAAATACCAAAAAATGCCGAAATGGCGAAGAATAGAAATCTAGTTTGAAACATAAATCGCTCCTATCTACTGCTGTAGATCGGAAAAGGAAAAGAATTATCAAATAGACGTCTTTGCTGTAGGGATAATAGAAAATAATTCTTCTGCTCTTTTTTCCAACGTTTCCACATTAACAGTATCCGTATTATTTTCCTTTAATTGCTTAACAAGTGCTTCCACTAAAGCCTTTTTCTCTTCTTTTTTATCAAAATCATTTCTCTCCACTTGTACTGTTGCAATATTAGCCTGTTCAAACAGCTCAAGTGCATACGGATGATTTTTATAATCTATTGCATAATACACTGTCTTAATCCCTGCTTGTACAATCGCCTTGCAGCATTGGAGACAAGGAAAATGAGTGACATATATATCTGCCCCATCTGTAGGAACACCAAATTTTGCACATTGTAAAATCGCATTCATCTCTGCATGAATGGTTCGTACACAATGATTATCAATGACATAGCAACCTTCGTCTATACAATGAACTCCACCAGCTATGCTACCATTATATCCACCAGCAATAATACGCTTATCTCGTACGATAGTCGCTCCAACTGCTAATCTTGTACATGTGCTTCTTAATGCTAATAATTCACTTTGTGCCATAAAATACTCATCCCATGAAATTCTATCCAATTCCCATTCACTCCCATTAATTATCAAAGTTATGCAATGCAATAATCTAATTCTTCATTTAGTTTATCGAGAAGTATGTTGTGAGTCAATTATGAAAAGGAAGCTAAGCCATGGACATAACTCACCTAAATTTTCTGTAAAACATTTGTCTTTCACTTTATGGTAATGAATGCTTCTAATTTCTCATATGTTTTCTCGCCAATTCCACTTATGTTTTTGATATCCTCTTTTGTAGAGAAACCTCCATTTTGTTCACGATATTCAATGATTGCAGCTGCTTTGGAAGGTCCCACCCCTGGCAATTCAGTTAATTCTGTTTCACTAGCCTTATTTATATTTATTAATTCCTCATCTGAGGATAAGCTCGTCTGGTTTCCAGATTCGCTAATAATAGAATCTTCTTCCCCTATATATGGAACATAGATAATCATCTCATCTGTCACCTTCATCGCTAAATTCACCCCATTTTTTTCTCCTTTATCCAACATCCCTCCTGCTTTTTTTATGATATCATTCACTCGGTCTCCTTCCGTTGCTTCATAAACTCCCGGGTTTTTAACTGCGCCTTTTACATCTACAATCAGCAATTTATCTTGTAATCCCTCTTCCACACTATTACCATCTATCGCTGTTTCCTCCACACTGCTACCTGCAAATAAATCATCTTGCTGAATATAGTCTTCTTCCTCATTAGGTTGCATAAGGATAGGAGAATAATGATAAAGCACAAGAAAGAGTAAACAACCTAAAACAATAAAAATGAATTTTCTATTTTTTCGAAGCCAGTCCATGATAACTAATCATCCTTTCAGGTATATTTTTTATCTTTGCTTCATATCGTTATATGAGAAACCGCTCATTATAGGGGGGGAAGGAAAAATGAAAATTGGAATGATTGGTACAGGTAATATGGGGAAAATATTAATAGAAGCGATGATTGATGGAAATGCTATTTCCCCCGAAGACGTATTTATTTTTAATCGAACACTTTCCAAAGCATTAGAAATTAAGGAAAATTATCCAAACATAAATATATGCTCTAATGCTATTGAAATAGCAAAAGAAGCAGATCTTATTTTTTTATGTGTAAAGCCTCATGATATGTATGGTGTCTCTAAAAACATTTCTCCTGTTTTAACAAAGGATAAATGTGTCGTTTCCATTACAAGTCCAATTAGCCCTGACCAGCTTGAAACTTTCTTTAATTGCTCTGTTGCGCGGATAATTCCAAGCATAACAAATAGAGCATTAGCAGGCGTATCTTTGTTCTCTTTTGGAAGGAATTGTACAGAAGCTTGGAAAAATCAGCTGGAGAATTTCTATAAAAAGTTTTCGACTCCGTTAGAAATTGAAGATAATATTACGAGGGTAGCCTCTGATATAGTAAGTTGCGGACCAGCATTTTTTTGTTATCTTACTAGGAAGTTTATCGAAGGTGCGGTGGATGAAACGGAAATTGATTTAGAAACAGCAACTAAATTAGCTAGTGAAATGCTTATTGGGTTGGGAGAATTATTAAAGAAAGGTTATTATACTTTACCTACCTTACAGGAAAAAGTAAGTGTAAAGGGTGGTATCACTGGCGAAGGAATAAACGTATTAGAACGTCAACTAGGAGATACTTTTAACCAGTTATTTCAGGCAACACATGCAAAATATGAGGATGATCAGCTATCCCTTAAAAATCTTGTTTCAGGGCATAAAAATAGTTAATGCTAATAAAACATTCTATAAGACTAACGTAAATTCCTTCTTTCCATTTAAATTTTTTTATCCGCCTTTAAGATTTTCCAATCGGACATAAGAAAATGGAAATGATCCCTCTATGGAACATTTCCATTTTCTAATAATTATTTCAACTTAGATACTCTCTCACTTTTTCTTACAATAAAAGAAAATTCTTTCTGCATGATCCTCTATTGGACCATCAGAAAAATCTGCTTCTACTTTTAGAATAGCAAAACCAGTTTGCTCAAGCCATTCTCTATACTGTTCAACCGAATAGGTTCGTTGAAGATGGAGTTCATCGTAGCGAAAATACATATCTGTTTTTTCGTCAAGTTGAAAAAAGCTTAAATCATGCTCAACACTATTTGGATAGTCACCTTCGTAGCACTGCCAAATAAGGCTTACGTCCTCATCGTTGACAGCATAGGTTTGATTAATAAATAAATGATTCATTTTATACAAAGAATGAACATCGAATATAAATAGACCTCTTTCATCCAAATGTTCATAAACACTGTTAAATGTATTAACCACTTCTTCTTCTGTTTGTAAATAATTGATGGAATCACAGCATATACAAACAAGATCAAAAACAGGTAAACCTTCTAACTGAGACATATCTTGTTCAAGATAAAAAATCGATTCTCCTGCTTCCATCGTTTTTGCCTGGGCAACACTCAGCATATCCTCTGATAAATCAACACCAGTTACTTGAAAACCAGCCTGTGATAATCTAATCGCTAATTCGCCTGTTCCACATGCTAAATCTAGAAGGTTTGCTCCATCAACTTTATAATCGCTTGCTGCTTTTTTTATAAGCTCAATCCACTTATCGTATGGAACATCATTCATCAGTCGATCATAAAGATAGGCAAACTGCTCATAACTCATTGACTAATCACGCTTTCAATGTTTTCAACTGGCGCGTCTCCCCAAAGGCGTTCTAAATTATAATAAGTTCTTTCATCCCGGTGGAAAACATGAACGATAATATCACCTAAGTCAACTAAAATCCACTTTGCTTCATTATACCCTTCAAATCGTTTAACCGTGATGCCAAGCTCGCTAGCTTTATCTTTAATTTCATTTGCAATTGCTTGTACTTGCTTGTCTGAATTACCATGACAAATAACAAAATAATCTGCGACTAGAGAAATACCTTTCATATTTAGTGCAACAATATTTTCTGCTCTTTTCGCATCTGCTGCTTTTACTGCCGTCCATAATAACGTACGTTCATCCATTCAATCAACCTCCATGTTTTATACAATAACTATTATATGTTTCAAAACTCAAAGGAAATACTGCTCTATTATTCCGGATGAGAAACATGATCGTGTTTTTTACTGCTTGTAAAAATGCACGTTCAAAATCCAGTTCTGCTAATTCTCTTACTTCATCAACACCAGGAAAAGCTCTACCTGGTTCCATATAATCAGCCAAGTATACTATTTTTTCTAGCATACTCATTTCTGGTCTCCCCGAAGTATGGTATCTAATAGCATCTAGTATTTCCCTATCGTTAATTCCTACTTCTTTCTCTACTAGAAAAGCGCCAACTGGAGCATGCCAAAGTTCAGAATGAAACAATAAAAGATTAGGATTCATATTTTGCTCTAGGATAATCTGTTTCATTTCATCCTTCGGTCGGAATTTAGCGTAATCGTGAAAAATCGCTGCCATTTCTGCCTTTTCGACATTTCCGCCATATTTAGTCGCTAACTTAATAGCTGTTTCCATTACACCAATTGTGTGAATATAACGTTTTTCCGTTATCTGCTCTTTCACTATTTGTAATGCTTCCTCACGCTTCATATAATCGATTCTCCTCAATATATCTCTTTACTTCATCTCTTACTAAAAATGAAATGGTTTCTCCAGCTTTAACCCTTTCACGAATTAAGCTAGAGGAAATATTAATATCAGGAACCTTTACATACTGAACAGGATAATCTGTTCCAAGTTCATATTTAGGACGGTTTACACTAATGAATTGTACCATTTTCATAAGCTCTTGAACTTTATACCATTTAGGCAGATATTCTACCATATCTGCTCCAATTATAAAATAGAAATCAATATCTGGATAAGCTTCTTCTAATAGCTTCATTGTATCGAAGGTATATGATTTTCCTTCTCTATCCATTTCAATTGTTTGGATTCGAAAAGAAGTGTGTGCCTCTATCGATAACTGTACCATGTCCACTCGATGAGCATTCGTTACGTCCCCTGATTTCATTTTATGTGGAGGTTCTTGGTTTGGCATAAACCATATTTCATCTAATTTTTTTGCATGTAGCACTTCATTCGCAATGATTAGATGACCAATATGAGGGGGATCAAACGTTCCTCCTAATATCCCTACTTTTTTCAAAAATATCGCCTCTTCTGCGGAATTAAGATGGTAAATTAATCGTTTTATTTTCTTTAGACTCTTTATATAACACGATTGTATTGCCAATAATTTGAACTAGCTCACTTTTCGTGCCATTCACTAATTCACTTGCAACGGTATCTTTATCTTCATCGCAATTTTGTAAAATGCTTATTTTCAATAATTCTCTTACTTCTAATGCTTCACTTATTTGCTTAATCATATTATCATTTACGCCACCTTTTCCTACTTGGAATATAGGGCTTAAATGGTGTGCCTTTGCTCGTAAAAATCTTTTCTGCTTACCTCTTAACATGTTAATCCTCCTAATTGTGTCAAAACATTTTGCCTCATTCTAGTTGTATCTGGAAATACCCCTTGCCATTTTTCAAAAGCTAGGGCTCCTTGATATACAAACATATCAATCCCGTTTTGAGTTATTGCGCCTTTGGCTTTGGCATCCTTTAATATTTTTGTTTCCAATGGATTATAGATTATATCACTTACAAACGCACCCTCCATCACATTGCTCATTTGAATGGGAGAAGCATCTATTTTTGGTGACATTCCGATAGAAGTTGTTTGTATAATAAGACCATATTCTCCAAGCGTTTTTTCCGCTAGCGCAATTTCCATTATATTTGTTTTTACTGGATAAGGACATGCCTCTTTTAAGGCTTTTGCCTTTGAAATGGTACGATTGCAAATATCGACTTGTTCTACTCCATAATGAGCAAGAGTAAAATAAATACCCCTTGCAGCCCCACCACTTCCAATAATTAAGGTTCTTCGCTGTTTTATATCAGGAAGCTGCTTTAAAAGACCTTTTAGATATCCTTCTCCATCTGTATTATACCCAATCCATCGACCATTTTCACAAACTACAGTATTTACAGCACCAATAGCTTTACTCAACGGATCCAGTTCATCCAAAAAGGGAATAATAGCTTGTTTATGTGGTACGGTAACATTAAAGCCTGCCATGTTCATGTCCCTTAATTCACTTAAACCACTTTGCAGGAAATCCTTTTTTATATGTATCTTTTTCATCTCAGCATCTAATCCATAAAACTGAAAAAGATCATTGTGCATAATAGGTGACATGGAATGTTCGATTGGATCGCCAATTACTGCAAAATTCTTCCTCATACCGCTCTCCCTTTTCCCTTATGACATTTCTAATCCTTATATCAATGATTTACGAAGCATGGCATGAACCCCTTTTGGAACGTAAACAGATACTTGAATATTTGGTTCATTAACTGTAATCCAGCCTAAGCCCGAAAATACAATATCCGTCTTTGGCTCTTTTATGGAGAAATCGTGTCTTACTAATTCGGGAAATTCATCCATCTGTTCTCTGTTTGGAGGAGTTAATAACTCACCAGCATGCTTTTTATATAATTCATCTGCATTCTCCAATTTTGTTCGATGAATCATTATCTCGTTAGAAAAATAACAAACAAAGCTATTACGATCCCCTTTAACAAAATCAAATCGAGCTAGTCCACCAAAGTAAAGTGTTTGTCTGTCGTTTAATTGAAATATTCTCGCTTTGATTTCCTTCTTTGGAGTTATAACTTTTAAATCCTTTTTGTCAACAAAATGGGCCATTTGATGATGATTGATGATTCCCGGAGTATCCACTAAAAATTTCCCATCTGATAAAGGTATCTCAATGATATCTAGTGTTGTACCTGGAAAATGGGAAGTAGTGATTACATTTTCTTCTCCTGAAACCTCTTTAAGAATTCGATTAATAAATGTTGATTTCCCTACGTTTGTACAGCCAACTACGTAAACATTTTTTCCATTACGGTGATAATCAATTGCTTCTAAGACTTCCTTTACATTCTTCCCTCTTTCAGCACTAACAAGATACACATCTTCAGGTCTTAATCCTAAATCTTTCGCTTCTTTTTTCATCCAATTAACGACTTTCTGCTGTTTCACTGATTTAGGTAGAAGATCGACTTTATTTCCAATTAATAAAACCTTATTTTTCCCGGTAAAACGATGCAGACCAGGTAGCCAGCTTCCATTAAAATCAAATATATCTACTAATTTAACAATCAGGCTATCGCTTTTGCCAATCTCATTTAATATCTTTAAAAAGTCATCATCTGTTAATGAAACATCCTGTACTTCATTATAATGTTTTAAACGGAAACATCTTTGGCAAATTACCTCTTCTTTCTCCAGTGAAGAAGAAGGGGCATATCCTAATTCATTTTTATTATCCGTTTGAATGGCAACTCCACAGCCAATACAATGTATTCTTTCTGTCACTTATTAATCCTCCCAAGTCAATTTTCCGTTTCTACGAAACCAATTTAAAATTCTTCTTTCAATTTTCCGATTGATTCTTGTCATAAAACCATCTGTTTGTGCAACAGGAACTACTAAAATAGTATGAAACCCACTTCTATTTCCACCAAGAACATCTGTTAATAATTGGTCTCCGATTACTACTGTCTCTTCTTTTTTTACATTCATTTGCATTACTGCTCTTTTAAATGCTCGACCAAGTGGTTTGCGCGCAGCAAAAATAAAAGGAATATGCAATGGATCTGAAAATGACTTAACCCTCGTTTCCTTATTATTAGAAACAATTGTTACTTTAATATTATTTCTTTTCATTTCTGCAAACCATTCAATAATTTGCGGTGTTGCAAGCGGGCGATCCCATTCTACTAACGTATTATCTAAATCAGTGATAATCCCTTTAATTCCTTTTTCTTTTAAGCTTTCGGGTGAAATCTCAAATATATTTTTTACAAACTGATCAGGTAAAAATTGATTAAACACTTAAAATACACCTCTTGTCTCTTTTATATCTATGTTTTTACCAATATATATGCTTCTCTTTTTATGGTAACCATTTTTCACGGTAGAAGAAAGTAATATTATACCGTTTTTCTTCTTAAAGAAGATACAATATCTATTCTTTTTTTGATAATAATAAAATAATTTTCGACAAAAATCGCATTTTTCAACATATGTGGATAACATTATGCACATAATACCCATTGATTTACACGCCGTCTACATACTTCTCAACAAATTAATCACAGGTTATCCACTTATGATTGTGGATAACCGAACAGTTGTTCTCTATGTTTATTTTTGTTAAAGTAAGGATACAGAATAATATCCAGTAAACTTCCAAGGCTAACTTCCCGGAAATGACAAAATGTATCTTAAATGACTATTGTTGGACAAGCAATTATTACTATCAAAAAAAACTATGTCAAATTTATACGCACAGTATGTATGGTGCCCATTTTCAAAGCACTACTTTCATCTTAATAGAATAACAAAAAAAATTTTTTCGGCATCACAGGTAATACATATTTATATGTTACTAGAAAGAAGTACTTATTTTTGATTTGAATGGAGGTGTTTCTGGCATGCGTAAATTGTCAGATGAATTATTGATCGAGTCTTACCATAAAGCTAGGGAACTTAATTTAAGCCCTGAATTTATTCGTCTCATCGAAACTGAAATTCACCGACGTTCTTTAAACAACAAGATAAAAGTTTCCTCTTGATTAAGTGACAAAGAAAAATGATAAAACTATATATACACTTTAAAACAGCCCTTTCATTTAGGCTGTTTTTTTATTTACGCTACATAAAAGTTACTATATCTATATAAAATACAAAATGGCAGCAGAAAACACCTTGCTTTGGTAACAAAGAAAAAGCAAAGTGACTCATACTTAGCCATTAATTTTGAAAGATTAGTCTATACTTTTTTTCTCATTTCGCCAATAACCTCTCCTATTTTAACCGGATATGGCATAGAAGGAAAGTCTTTCTGTATAAAAGTATTTTTTTCAAATAGTAAAACAACTGTAGAACCGAAAGAAAAATAAGCCATTTCCTCTCCTTGTACTAAGTGCTCTTTATGATGACTTAGTATAATCGAGTTAATAAACATCGCTCCAACTTTTACCATACAAATGCCAGTTCCTTCTTCGGTCTTAATTTCAGTTATAGACCGATAATTCCGAGATAGAGTTGATTTCCCCCACTTTAAGCCATATTTATTAACAGGATACGATTTATTTCCAAGAGTCCAACGTTTTATCACTATACCTGTTGCAGGACAATGAATTCGATGATAATGACTTGGACTTAAATAAAAAATAAGATAAGTTCCTCCAACATATTTTTTAACTATTTTTTCGTCTCCAAGCATATCATAAATAGAATACGTTTTTCCTTTCACGATAATGGATTGATCGCTCTTTACTTTTCCAATATCTTCAATCACTGCATCAACAGGACTAATGATCTCTCCTGCAACGGCATCTATTTTTCGACTATTAGCTTTTAATTTTCTAATAAAGAATTCATGTAATGAACGGTATTCATTTAACTGTTTTTCCATTTCACCTATATTTATTTGATATACCTTTGCAAAGGAAGGAATCATATAACGGCTCCATTTAGAATAGGCAAATTTCTTAATTAAAGCGGAGCTCCATCTTCCATTCGTTAGTTCGATACAATGGCGATATACTCTTTCTTTCAACGAAGCAATCCTCCAATAAATAAAATTTTTCTTTACGAATATTCATATACTACATTAAAATTATATATGATTATATTAAAAATAGTTGTATGAAATTCATTTCATACTGGGAGTGAATATAAATGTTTTTACATGAAGTCTTAGAACAAACGATGAAGAAGATTAAAACACAATTAGCTAATGTATTAACTTTAACAAATATTTCTTTAGGTGCTTTGGCAATTATTTATAGTTTAAAGGGACATCTACAATTAAGTCTATTATTAATTTTTATTGCAGCATTAGCAGATCGCCTGGATGGAATGACAGCAAGAAAATTTAATATTGAATCAGAACTAGGCAAACAGCTTGATTCGATGAGTGATATTATTTCATTTGGAGTAGCGCCAGCACTATTAGTATATCAAGGAGTTCTATTTGAATTTGGAGCACCAGGATCATTTTTTACAGTCCTTTATATTGTGTGTGGAGCTTTTCGCTTAGCTAGATTTAATATAACAGAAAGTCATGGTTATTTTACAGGCTTACCAATAACAGCTGCTGGTTGTATCCTGACCTTTAGCTGTCTATGGCTCGCATATCTGCCACTTCATATTTATTTATTCCTCATGCTAATCCTTTCTGTATTAATGATTGGAAATTTTAGATGGAGAAAAATTTAACTACACTTACAACGCATTATTTTATTTAAAAAAAAACTAGGACCTCATAAAGTAGCTATAACCAAGCTAGATTTATGAGGTCTCTTTATTTTGAAAATGCTTAATCTGATTTGCTTAGATCAAATTCATTCATTTGTTAGCTCCAAAAATTCTTCTACATCATTTATACAAAGCTGAATAGCACTGTTCCAAAAATCTTCTTTTGTTAAATCAACTTGTAAATGTTTATAAGCCAGTTCTTCTACTGTCATACTTGCTGTATCCCTTAATAGTGAAATATACTTATCCTCATAACCTTTTCCTTCCTCTAATGCTTTTGCATAGATCCCAAGAGAAAATAGAAAACCAAATGTATAAGGAAAATTATAAAAAGGTACCCCTGTTATAAAGAAGTGTAATTTTGAAGCCCAGAAAGAAGGATGATATTCGGATAGAGCATCTCCATATGCTTCTTTTTGCGCAGCCAACATTAGTGTGTTTAGTTGCTCCTTAGAAACTTGTCCGTTTTGTCTTTCTTCATAATATTTTGTTTCGAATAGAAAACGAGCATGAATATTCATTAATAATGCAATAGAACGCTGTATTTTATCTTCTAGTAATACTAGCTTTTCTTCTTCCGTGGACGCAGCTTTCACAGCCGCATCTGAAACAATCATCTCTGCAAATGTAGAGGCTGTTTCTGCAACATTCATTGCATAATTCCTATTTAATGTATGCATATCTCTCATCGCAAAAGTATGAAAACCATGACCTAGCTCATGGGCTAAGGTTGAGACATTTGATGGAGTACCAGAATATGTCATAAAGATGCGTGATTGGGCACTTTCTGGAAAATAAGTATGGAATCCTCCAGGTCGTTTTCCTTTTCGATCTTCTGCTTCAATCCATCTATCTTCAAATGCCTTTTTTGCAAAAATAGCCATCTCTGTTCCGAATTGTTCAAAGTGCTTAATAATAAAGTCAGCACCCTCCTGATAAGACATTTTTGTTTCTACCTTACCTAGCGGTGCATCCAGATCATACCAACTCAGCTTTTCTAACCCTAACAGTTTTGCTTTTCTTTCCAAGAACTGCACAAAAGGCTGTTTCTTTTTAGAAATGGCACTCCACATTGCTTGCAGTGTTTTTTCTTGCATGCGATTCATGTCTAACGGTTCTTTTAGAAAGTTATTCCACCCTCTCATTCCATAAACATTTAATCGAAATCCAGCTAAATGGTTTAATGTTTTTGCGAGAACTTCTCCATGAGCATCCCATGCCTTTTCGCATTCTGAAAACACCCTTTTACGAACCGAACGATCTGGACTAGAAAATTTATTTGCAGCTTGTCCAATAGATAGTTTTTCCTCTTGAAAAGGAATCTGGATTTTTCCAACAATCGTATCATACATTTGGCCCCAACCATAATATCCATCAACACTTAGTTTATTTATAAGCGTTTCTTCTGCTTCAGATAATTTCTCATTAGCTGCAGTTCTTCTTTCTGACAGGACAAAATAAAGTTGTTCTAATTCATTTCCTTTGAATAAGGAATCCCATTCCATGTCACTATATAAGGATAATTTCCCGTCCAGAATAGTTAATACATTTTGAAAGGTTGCACTTAATTCGGTTACTCTCCCTCTTAATGCGCTCGCCTCTTTATCCTCCATATTTTGTGCCTCTAAACAACTTACGAAGGCACCTGCCTGTCTTACTTTTTTTACAACAATTTCAAATTGTTCCACAATTTGTTGCAAAGCATCGCCGTCCATCGCTTCTTTCAATGGCTCAAATTTATGTACATATGATGATAATTTAGCTATTTCATCCATTGATATCGCTAAGTGCTCTCTAAACTTGGGAGAATGGCTTCCTCCAGGAAATAATCCATCTAAATCCCATGTTTCTTGATAGGCTATTCTACTCATTATTCTATTAGCTCCTTTCTTAGTAACTACTATGCTATTATAGTTCGAATATCGGAATATTTCCATTCTTTCTTAAGAATCGTAAATAAAGTAAAATTTCCATCAATGGGAATTTCTTTCTTCCCCATTGATGGTTAATACGATGACTGTTTCCGAAGATTTTCGGGGCTCTTTCCATATTCTCTTATCCTTCATGCTAATTAACGAAAGTAGCCACCAAATACCCAAACACCCCAAAAAAGAATGATAACAATAAACAGAATAATTAAGAATGCATACCAGACACCACTGGAACCTCCATATACGCCTCCGTATGCAGCATAAGGTGCTCCAAATCCATATCCAACTGGAGTTGGTCCTACTCCTCCAAGTGGAACAGCTGGTGGTATTTGATTCGGGTATCCATAACCAACCATTAATATTCCTCCTCTCTTCTATAAAATATTCTTTATTTGTACCCAATGTTTTAGGCAATTGTCCTATTTTCTAATGATTTTCCTCTATCACAAAAATTGCTTTATATATTCACTAATTCTCCTATACTAATTAGAAAGATAAGTCGAAAAACCTGCATCTTCTGCCTTTGCAGCCAATTGCTCGGCATTATTTCTACTGCTAAAGGCTCCAATTTGTACAATATAGAGGTTATTTCGAAATAGAACGGCTGTTTCAAATCCTTTTTCACTTGCTTGTGCTGCTAGGTTATCCGCATTTACTTTTTCTGAAAATGCACCAATTTGCACACGGTATATTGGCTTAGATTGCTTTTTTGTTAATGAAAATGCTTTTTCTAAACCAAGGACATGACCTCTAGCAATTTTCACAATAAAATTGCTTTCTTTTAGGCGGTTAGCATCTGACGTTGTATCGATAAAACCATTTTCTGTTAATAATGCAGGCATACGTGTTTCTCTTAACACATAGAAATTTGCACGCTTCCTTCCTCTATCAATAAAGCCTGTATCAGCAACTACTTGCTCATGAATTAATTCTTGATAAGTTGTTGTAGGTTCACCAATCCCTGGATATATATAGCTTTCAAAGCCTGTTCCACCACCAGCATTTATATGAATAGAAAGATAAAAATCAGCATTCCAGTTATTAGCCGCCTCTGTTCTTTCTGACAAGCTCACTGTAGCATCTCCCGTACGACTCATTCGAATAGCAATATCTTCATATTCGTTTTGAAGTATAAGATTGATTTCTTGTGCAACCATTAATGTGATATTTTTTTCTAGTAATCCATTTCCTACTGCACCAGAATCAGAGCCACCATGACCTGGATCGATAAAAATTTTTACCATACTTTTCACCACCTTTCTAATAGTATAGAAAGGTGGTGAAAAATCGCTTGTTTGAAAGCCTAAGTATTATGAAAAAGTAGATAGTTAGTAACATAATCAAGATTACTTCATCGAATGTATGATTAAAATAGTATAACTTCTTTTTCTGTATTCTCAATATATTTTACTTCATAAATATTTCCTTTTATATCGCAATAATAAATAGATTTACTGATAATATTATCCTCTTCACCAAAACTGATAAAAATAATATATTTCACTAATCCTTCCTGTAAACCTTCAGAATCTACCGTGTCAAATTTTGACATATATTGATAGTTTGAGACGGGATACAAATCAAATCTCCATACAGTATTATTGTACAATTCTCCTCTTATTTCTTGATAGTTCCTACCTAGAATGGAGTTGACGTCTGCTTTTGTTTGCATATTTCTAACCATATCTTTTATCTCAGAAATAGTTACAATCGTTTGATCTTGCTGATTACTTGCTATAAGTTCATTTTTTTCATGATTCGGTCCATTAGTAAGGATAGATAGCAATAGTGAGATAACTAGCAGCAGCCTCCTAAACACCAATCTTCAACCCCTTCCGTTAGCTCTAACCCTTTTGAAAGAAACATTTATATTTCATTTATATTACAATTATTATAAAATATTTACACGATTTGAAGATTATTTGTTTATTCTTCTTTTCAAGCTAGATGCTTAGCCTCCAGTCTTTCAATAATAGTAAGGCATGTACTTTTTACGATATGATATTTTATAGATAAAAATGATTAAATTTTCCAGTTCTAAAAAACTCCTTCGTTTCTTGTTCGCATACTTCTAAAGGACATGCATACAATGAAATGGAAGGAGGAGATTAATTGTGAAAAAAATCTCTTTTATATTGGTTATTGTACTTCTTGCTTTTATTGCATACATAGAAACCCCAACGGCCAGCATCAATAAAAATCAGGTTCTCTTTTATAGTCCAACAAATGAAGATCAAGAGGTTTCAAGTAATACAGATGAAATATTCGGTGCACCCGAACTGGAATACAAATTAGAAGAGACGAAAGAAGAGGATGGCTTTATTGTAGAGGTTTATCGTGAATATGAGATTTATAAAAATCGGCAGGGCGATATAGTAAAAACCGTAGCTACAGATAATACAGAGTTTATCCACTATGTGAAATATTAAGGATTAGAAAAAGCACCTAGTCATAGATTTATCCAATGACTTTAGATGCTTCTTCTAGCCTTCTATTTTCCTATTACTTTCTTTTTACAATTTCAAGCTAATGAAAAAAATTTACCCTCATAAGAATGCACCTTTTTATAACATCCTTATGTATAAACGCTAATCATTTTTGCGCTTTTTTTCCTTTTCTGCTCGGTAAAACTCATGAAACATTTTCATCAAAGCTCTTTTTTCAATCCGAGAAACATAGCTTCTTGAAATTCCTAGTTCTTTCGCAATTTCTCGTTGTGTTTTTTCCTTCTTTAAATCGAGTCCAAATCTTCCAATGATTACTTCTTTCTCTCTTTCATCTAACACATCAATATATTCTTTCACTTTTTCAAGCTCCATATTCAACTGAATAGTATTTACTACATCTTCTGATTCTGATTTCAAAACATCAATGAGGCTAATCTCGTTTCCTTCTTTATCCTGACCAATGGGGTCATGCAGGGATACATCCTTTTTTGTTTTTTTCAGTGCTCTTAAATGCATTAGGATTTCATTTTCTATACACCGAGCCGCATAAGTAGCCAATTTCGTCCCTTTTCCCTCTGAAAAGCTTTCTATCCCTTTTATAAGACCGATGGTTCCAATCGAAATTAGATCCTCTGAATCTTCACCTGTATTTTCAAATTTTTTCACAATATGGGCAACTAAGCGCAAGTTATGCTCTATTAACATATTTCTTGCATGGGAATCTCCTTCAGCCATCAACCTTAAATATTTTTTTTCATCACTCGCTGATAATGGTTGGGGAAATGCGTTATTTTTTACATAGGAAACAAGGAATACTAATTCTTTTAATAAAGCTCCAAGCGACAATAAGATTCCGGACATCTTTCCACCTCCACATTCAAGGACATTTGCCTATACTTCATTACTATGTAAATAGGGAGTAGGTCTTGCATGTCCACGTGACAATAAACTTAGGAAAATCTATTTTATTTTAGTTTATTTCTAAGCAATTATGGGTAATATCTGGAGCATCTCATCAAAGAAGACAAATACCTAAATCTTTATTTCCAAAACAAAAGGGACATTAGAATTATTTTCCAAATATTTTAAATTAATTACTAAATTCTCGCTTATTCCTTGTATAATATATATTGATAGCTTTTTCTATTACATGGGGGTGAGCCAAGATGGATACGAAATATTTAGATTTACTTACAGAAAAGTATGATTCAGAAGAGAAAGTGGTAACTGAAATAATAAACCTTGACGCCATACTGAACCTTCCGAAAGGGACAGAGCATTTTGTCAGTGACCTGCATGGTGAGTATCATGCCTTTCAACATGTTTTAAGAAATGGTTCAGGAAATGTGAAAGAAAAAATTCGTGATTTATTTAAAGAAGAGCTTTCCAAAGCCGAAATCGATGAATTTGCCACATCGGTTTATTATCCAGAAGAAAAACTAAAAAGAGTAGTTAATTCATTTATACATACATATGAACTGGATGCCTGGTATGCAGATACAATCGAAAGAATGATTCGATTAGTATCATATGCATCTTCCAAATATACAAATTCAAAAGTTCGAAAAGCATTACCACCACAATTTGTTTATATTATTGAAGAATTATTGTATGAAAAAAATGAATTGAATAATAAAACGGATTATTATTCAAGCATCATTAACAGAATCATTTCATTAGGACAAGCAAATAAATTAATTATTGGACTAGCTTATACCATACAAAGACTCGTTGTCGATCATTTACATGTAGTAGGCGATATATATGACCGGGGTCCCTATCCTGACAAAATAATGGAAACATTAATGGACTACCATTCAGTTGATATTCAATGGGGAAATCATGACGTATTATGGATCGGTGCATTTGCTGGATCAAAAGTATGTCTTGCTAATATTATTCGAATATGTGCGAGATACGATAATTTAGATATTATCGAGGATGCATATGGAATCAATTTGCGCCCTCTCTTAAACTTAGCAAATAAATATTATAAAGATAATAAAGCTTTCCGCCCAAAAATGAATGCAAAAAAAGAAGAGAATACAGAAGAAAATATATTACAAATTACCAAAATTCATCAAGCTATATCTATCATTCAATTTAAATTGGAAATGCCTATTATTAAAAGACGCCCTGATTTTCAAATGCATCATCGTCTTTTACTAGAAAAAATTGATTATGAAACGAACACAATTAATTTTAATGAAAAAATTTTCTCATTAGAAAATACTTGCTTTAATACAATCAATCCAGAAGATCCCTCTCTTCTTTTAAAAGAAGAAGAACAAGTCATAAATAAACTGCTTTTTTCGATACAGCATTCAGAAAAGCTCGCGAGACATATACACTTTTTAATGAACAAAGGAAGTCTTTATTTAAAATACAATAGTAATTTATTAATCCATGGCTGTATTCCTTTAAATGAGGACGGTTCAATGAAAACGATGCAAATAGATGGGAAAGAGTATAGAGGAAAAGAATTGTTTGATTTATTTGAATCCTATTTACGCTATAGCTTCAATCATCCAGAAATAACTGATGACTTTGCTACAGATTTAGTTTGGTATTTATGGACTGGCGAGAATTCCTCCTTATTTGGCAAAAAAGATATGACTACGTTTGAGCGATATTTTATAAATGAGAAAGAGACACATAAAGAAAAAAAGAATGCCTATTATTTTTTGCGAGAACAAGAAGATATTTGCCGCAATATATTGCAGGAGTTCGGATTAAATCCTGACCAGGGGCATATCATTAACGGACATACTCCTGTTGCTGAAATAAATGGGGAAAATCCAATTAAGGCAAATGGAAAAATGATTGTTATTGATGGCGGGTTCTCCAAAGCATATCAATCAAAAACAGGAATTGCGGGGTATACCTTATTATACAATTCTTACGGAATGCAATTAGTTGCACATAAACGGTTTACTTCCAAAGAGGATGTACTCGAAAATGGTACAGATGTATTATCTGTAAAAAGAGTTGTTGATAGGGAGCTTCAACGGAAAAAGGTATTAGAAACCAATGTTGGAGAAAAGTTATTGGAGCAAATGAACGATTTAAATCAGTTATTGGAATATCGCTATATAAAAAAATAAAAAGACACAAACAATCAGTGGATTTCCTTATTCACTGATTGTTTGTTGTTTTAACAGAAATTGTTGCACAGTTTGGCCTACTATGTTTTCTCTATAAGTTCCCTCGTTAGTCAGTATCTTTATCTGCCCATAAGATTGATTGTCGACACTGCAGGATAATTAAAAACATCTTTCTTCCACCTCTCGTTCTTATCTTAATTTTTATAAAAAGCGTACTGCAGACAATTGCTTTCTTCTATTCTCTTCCATTATTTCCTCAATAATTTGTTGATGTCGTATTTCTTCTTCTGTCATCTGTTTTTGATGAATAGTAATTGTAAAAAATAGCATATTTAACGTCATTTCCTTTCACTCCTTATACATTTTTAGTAATTGTTATGGGAAAAGTACCCAGAACGAATCTGTTTTGTTTTTGTTTCTTCATACATTTGCTCAATTTCCTGTAAATGAGCATGTTCTTCGTTTGTCATCTTTTTAAAGTGAATCGTTATTGTTATAAAGAATATACTTAAGGTCATTTCTTCACCTCCTAAGAGAGCACTTTTTATAACCCATTTCTTAAATAGCCTACTTCGTCGAGTTTTCTACGATTTTCCTCGATTCTTTTTTTCATTTCCATTTCTTGCATCCAATCAGCATTTGTATACTGCTTTTTCTTAATCGTAACCGTTAGAAAAATTAGATTTAATGTCATTTCCTTTACACCTCTCTTTAATCAATTATTACCATAAATGTAATTTTTTTCTCGTGAGCGCACAAAAAAACCGCAAATAGACCTATCTGCGGTTTAAAAATAGACATAATAAAACCGCAGGACACGACTACCCTGCGGTTGGATATTTTCTAGTTAGACTAAACTAAGATAAAATTTCCCATTCCGAAGTGGTTGAATTCGTGTATATTGCATATTCAATTACTAGTACACTGTTTAATTCTGGTAAAAATCTTTCCATTTTATTCAACCTCCTTAGAATTTTTTTATCTCACATTGGTAATTATATCCTCCAATGCCAGCTTTGTAAACCTTTTTTTAAAATTTAGACGGCTACCCACAGTTATTTAGTGATTTCTCCTATTTTTGTTTAATCTTTTCAAACAGACAAGGAGGCTGAGACATAAGCATTTCAACCAACAACAAACACGAACTATAACGTAATTAAATTACAAAAAAGTTCGTGTTTGTTTTTTTAGAAAAAGGTTTAAAAACGAAGTGAAATGGAGCGAAGGACGCTCGACTCCTGCGGGAAGTTGAGGAAAGGCTGAGACCCCGCAGCGCAGCGAGGAGGCTCAGCTTCCTCCCCGCGGAAAGCGAGCGTCTGTAGCGCAGTGGAACGACTGAGTTTTTACACTTAACTATATTAAAAAACATAGATAACCATCAGAAAGTAGCTTTATTTAAGAGCTAAATTAAAGATTGTTCGTCTTTAAAGACTAGTTATTTAGTTTTGTCCCAGCCCCTTTTTATTTTTAAATTATTGTAGTGCTTGCTTTAAATCCTCGATTAAATCTTCTACATCCTCTAGTCCAACAGAAATTCTTACAAGACCATCAGTTATCCCAAGCTCTGCTCTTCTTTCTGCTGGGATTGAAGCATGGGTCATTCTTGCTGGAACAGAGATTAAACTTTCTACAGCCCCTAAGCTTTCTGCTAGGGTGAAGAACTTGACTTTCTTTAAAAGCTTATCAGCGTTTTCTGCACTTCCAACATCAAAGCTAACCATGCCTCCAAAACCTAGTGCTTGCTTCTTGCTTATTTCATGATTTGGATGTGTGCTTAGACCTGGATAATATACCTTTGAAATGGCAGGATGTTCTTCTAAAAATGAGACAATTTGCTTTGTATTGCTTTCATGTTCCTCCATACGTATTCCAAGTGTTTTCATCCCTCTGATAAGAAGCCAAGAATCATTTGGTCCTAATACACCGCCTGTTGAATTTTGAACAAAATGAAGATCTTCTCCTAATTTTTCATCTTTAACGACTACCAATCCAGAGACGACATCACTGTGCCCACCTAAATACTTTGTTGCACTATGAAGCACGATATCCGCCCCTAGTGTTAATGGTGTTTGCCAATATGGCGTAGAGAATGTATTATCTACAATCGTAAATAAGCCATTTTCTTTCGCAACATGAGAAGCTGCCTCGATGTCTGTTATTTTTAATAACGGATTGGTTGGGGTTTCGATATACAAAGCAACTGTATTTTCTTTTATTGCTTCTTTTATATTGCTAATATCACTGGTATCGACAAAACTTGCCTCGATACCAAACTTATTTAATACCTTTGTCATTACTCGGAAAGTTCCACCATAAACATCGTCTGTAAATAATATATGGTCACCCTTTTTAAATAGCATCATGACCGCAGTAATAGCTGCCATACCGGAACTAAAAGCAAAACCTCTTGTTCCTTCTTCTAAATCCTTAATGAGTTCTTCTAATGCATGACGAGTTGGATTACCAGTTCTGGAATATTCAAATCCTTTATGGTTTCCAATAACGTCCTGTTTATAAGTACTCACTTGATAGATAGGAACATTTACTGCGCCGGTATGCGGATCGCTTGGAACTCCACCATGTATTAATTTTGTTTTTCTTTTCATTTAAATTCCTCCATCAAATATTTTTTTGCTTATATAACGATCACTAGAATCTGGAAAAACCACCACGATATTGCTACCACTTCTTGCTTTCTTCGCTACTTGAACAGCTGCATAAAGAGCTGCGCCTGAAGAACTACCGACAAGTAAACCTTCCTTTTCGGCAGCAAGCTTTACATAATGAAAAGCATCTGAATCTGAAACCGTATAGATTTGGTCAAAAAATTTTCGATCGATAAAATCTGGCAGAAATTCCATTCCAATTCCTTCTGTTTTATGGGGTCCACTTTGTCCACCGTTTAAAATAGAGCCTTCTGGTTCTACTATTACTGACTTAACAGCTGGATTTTGGTCTTTTAAATATCGAGCCGTTCCCATAAAGGTACCACCCGTTCCGGCTCCGGCGACAAATATATCGACTTGATGATTTAATTGCTCCCAAATTTCTGGCCCTAGCGTTTTATAATACGTATTTGGATTCACTTCATTTTCGAATTGTCCTGGGATATAAGAATTAGGAATTTCTTGATGCAATTCCTTTGCCTTTTCTATTGCACCACTCATTCCTAATGAGGTTGGTGTATGAATAATTTCTGCTCCCAATGCCTTCATAATTGCTTGTTTTTCCATACTAAATTTTTCTGGTACACAAACCATTACTTTTACTCCTGTATTTAAGGCTGCTAGTGCCAGCCCAATTCCTGTATTCCCTGCAGTAGGTTCAATAATCGTTCCACCTTTAGTTAGCTTTCCACTTTGTAATGCTTCTTGAATTAATTCATAGCCTAATCGATCTTTAATACTTCCACCAGGATTATAATATTCTAACTTCGCAAATAACCGAACACTTTTAGGTAATGGAAAATTTGTCAGTTCCACAATAGGTGTATGGCCAATTAATTGATGTACATTTTGATAAACATTCAAACTCTACACCCCCTATTTTATTCTTACCCTTTTTGTTGAAAATTTCGTGGTATCCATAAAATAATTACTTATTATTATTCTTATTGGATTACTCGACTTTATAGAAAAAGAAAGGTGAAGGGTTTTTAACCCTCCGCCGCTTTTAGATTCTGCTAACGATTCCCATAACTAGATTTGCTGAATGTACAGCTGCCTTTTCTAAATACTGGTCAAAGGATAAGTGGGATTCTTTACCAGCAATATCAGATAAGGAACGAATAATAACAAATGGAATGTTATATTGATATGCTACTTGAGCAATAGCCGCTGCTTCCATTTCAACTGCTTGTAGTTGATCAAATTTTGATTTAATAAATGCTGCTTTTTCAGGTTGATTAATAAACGAATCACCTGTTGTAATCAAACCTGTTACTACAGCATGATTTCCAATTTCCTTGGCACTCTGTTCAGCTATATCAATTAACCTTTCATTTGCCTTAAAACTTGCAGGCATTTGTGGAACTTGCCCATATTCATAACCAAAAATTGTGGCATCAACATCATGATGGCGCACGTCGTTAGAAATAACTACATCTCCTACTTCTAATTCAGGATTTAGTCCCCCTGCTGATCCAGTATTAATAAGATAATCTGGTTTAAATGTCTGAAGGAGGATTGTTGTGCTCATTGCCGCATTTACTTTTCCTATACCTGATCGAAGTAGGATAACCTCTTTACCGTATAATTGCCCTTCAACAAATTGAAATCCAACGATTGTGTGTTCTTTCTTGTTTGTTATTCTTTCACGTAATAAAATTACTTCTTCTTCCATTGCCCCGATAATTGCGATTTTCAATTCATTTACCTCTTTCGTCTATTTTTTCCCCTTCCATAATCCAAACAAAATCATTCATCTTCTCGAAATGAGCAGAAAAGCCATTTTTCTCTAAGATTTCCGTTAGAAAAGGGATTGTTGTATAGTATTCTCTTTGTAAGTCTTCTGCTAAATGCTGCTGTCCCTTTTCGGTCGCTACCTTTATTGCTTCATCGTATGCTTCTTTCGTGACAAACATTGTATCAGCAAACACTATTTTACCACCTATAGGCAGGAAATTACTATACTGTTTAATCGCTTCCTCTTTTTCTTGATTGGTTAAGTGATGAAATGCATAAGTACTTACAAATGTATTTGGTATAAAATCTAACTTGAATTCGAGAAAATCTCCTTCTATTAGCTGTGCTCTTGCACCAATTTTCTCCTTTGCAATTTTTCGCATAGCAGCTGATGGTTCAATCGCTGTAACCTTAAATCCTTTTTTAATCAATTGAAGTGTTAGATTCCCAGTTCCCGGTCCAAATTCTACAACATGGCCAGTGGAACGCTTAGCAACATTGTTTAATATATGGTCATAATGACAAAATACTTCTTCATATTCGATATCATTAGTGAGGCTATCATCATAAGATTCAGCCCATTGTTCAAAGATTTCTAGGAACTCTTTTCCCATAACTTTGCACCCCTGTTGTTATAATATACAATTCCTATCAGTATACTACGCTTTAAAATATTTCTTGTTCTTAATTTATCATATCTTTCTTCCTGTTATCAACAAACTTAAAATAGTAAGTTAATTCCCTATTTTTTAATAACTCTCTTTTGCGTGTTTCATTATTTTATTATTCTTCCATCGTTTGCTTATGTTATGATATTTTTACTAGTAGTAGAAAGGGAGTTATACATGAATATTCAATTAGAATTAATCGAAGATAAAGTAGAATTTTTTGAAGGCGAGAGTTTGAAAACAATCGAGAAAAAAATAAATGAACAGATTGAAGTAAATAAATCCATTCTACTCTCAGTGCACTCAGTTTCTCATCAGGTTACTTTACTAGATAATGGGCGGCCTTATTATACAGCTGTTGTGCATTTCAAACTGAAAAAGAATTTTTAATACAAACCAAAAAAAGAACTGGAGAGTCTTTCCTCCAGTTTCACTCTTAACGAATATTTAAATCTTTTATTTCCTCTACTTTTGTCGGTTTCCAACCGCTTCCGTCAACCCATTCAATATACACTCTATATTTTTCAGATTGGTCTTTCGAAGAAACGGTCCCTATTGATTTTTGTGGATCTTTGTTGTTATTGCCAAGGAACCACACCGTCATATTATTACTATCTAATCCAGTCGCATAGGACAAGGCTTTTACTTGCTCCTTCCAATCCACACCTTCTGAATATGATGCAACATGCTCACCAGTTTGTGTTGTTCCTACTGGCTCCCAGGAAGAATTCTCTATTGTCTTGACTACATTGGAATCACTTCCCCCTTCTGTTACCATTTCTCCATTTTCCGATTCCGCTGCTTCTTCATCTACTTGTGTATCTTCCTCATTCGTTGCTTCGTCAGATTCAGTTGTTTTAGCTGTTTCGTCATTTGTTGCTTCCTGACCTGTATTCGTACCGCTCGATTGTTTTTTATCTGCATTATTTTCATCGTTCGTATGAAAAATAGAATAAGATACGAATCCGATTAATAAAATTACGGCGATAATTAACCCATTCAAAATAAGATTCGTTTTCTTTCTCTTGGATCTCTGTTGATATCTTGTGCTATTTTCATTATTTATTTCTTTACTCAAGGTGTTTCTCCTCCTATTGACTTCTTCCATTCTATCTATATAAGCACGGCTTCCCATTCAAATTCTTTTTCACTGTTCATATTTTAACATGTTAGTACGCTTTTAGAAAAGTAGGAACCCTATGTATTTTCCTTTATCGGTCCCTGAGCTTACTGCTTTTCATATATCCCCTTTACTACATCGGCAAAAAGTTGATTTACTCCCCCTTCATCTGAAAAGACATCTAAATTTACCGCTACTAAAGCATACTTAGGTTTATCAAATGGAAAGTAACCTGCAAACCATTTATTATGAAGCTGCTTACCATCCTGAAATACGCCTGTTTCCGCCGTTCCTGATTTACCCGCAACCGTGTAAGGAAGATCCTGAAACCATCTCCCGGTCCCTTTCTCTTTTCTAACAACTTCTCTTAATAGCTGTTGCAGTCTTGATGCAGTATAAGGAGATAAACTTTCCCCGTCTAGCTCTTGTTTATCAAAAGAGTAAAAGGTCGTTCCATTTTTGTATTGAATATCTGATACGATTTGTACACTTTCCTTCGTCCCTCCTCTAGCAATGGTAGCCATCATATTGGCAACAGCTAGTGGTGTAACTCGAACTTCATGTTGGCCGATACCTGTTAATGCAACAAAGTTTTTGTCCTGTTTTGCTTCCGCATTAAGAAACACTCTCCCCTTTTCTTCTCCACTAAACTGCTGAAAATCTGCTGAATGAAAAACACTTCCTTCCCAGCCAACTAAACTAGTTAAGGATAATTTCTCGGCATATTCTTCGATTAAGTTCTCATCTATGTCTTTTAATTCTTTTGCTAATGTTCCAAATGTATTGTTACAGCTAACAGCAAAACTTTCTGTAAAATTTAGCATCCCATGCTGATAATTTGGGTCTGGGTCACCGTTAATCTTTTTACTACAATTGAATTGCCTATTAGGGTCATCCAATTTGTTATCAATTGCGGCAGCTGCGATGACGGTTTTAAAAACAGATCCAACAATTTGCTGTTTCAGCATATAGTTATTTACTCCGTCTGTCTGATATGGATTTGTTTTATTTATCTTTGGTCTTGACACCATGGCTGCAACAGAATTATCCTCGAGATCCAACAGAACAAGTCCACCCTTCTTTATGCCTTGTTCATCCACTAATCTTTCAGCCATCTCTTGTAATTCCGTATCAATCGTAGTTCGAACATTGACAGGGTAAAAAGGATTCGCTGGTTCTACATATTTAACATTTAAGCCAAATAGCGGTCCTCCTTTTGCATCTACATGGTAAACAAGCTTTGATTCCCCATCTGGCAACAGAAATTCATCAAAACTTCTTTCCAATCCGGTTAAGCCAATTAATGTATTACTTGATATTTCTCTATCTGGATAACGCTTTTGAAGTTCTTCGTAGTTTTGTCCAGTAATACCAAGCAATTGTTCAGCCATATTGTTATTGATATGAAATTTTTTCTCCGCAGCAAATACACCTGGTATTTTTAGCTTATTGATAGCAGACATTTGACTGCTTGTTAATTCTAAAGGTTCCTTACCTCCAAATACTACTGGATCTTCGGCATCTACTATACTTTTCTTTACATTGTATTCACTTGTCCCAATAATATCCGCTACTTTTTTGCTATCCCAATCCATTTTATTTAAAAATGGAAATAATATTAAAACCGCTTTTGTCTGATGTGTTAGAGCATCCCCATTTTTATCAAGAAAGGTTCCCCGACCATTGTCTAATTCCATTTCCTGAGATCTTTGCTTTACACTTGCTTCCACCAAATTAATATTATGCTTAGTAAAATGGTTTGTCTCTACTAACTGAACTTGTATTAACCGACCAAGCAAAACACAAAGGGCAAATAAAAAAACAATGCCAATGCCAACTATTCTTTTTCTCCACATAAAAAACACCTCATCAAGAGTGTTGACGAGGTGTCTCCTTTATAAACAAGTCATGATAACTTTTTATATTGTTACCAACTTATTTAAATCATACTTATTTAATTGTAACGATTTGTACATTCATTTCTCCACCTGGAGTTTGTACAATAACCTTGTCTCCAACTTTTTTTCCGAATAAGCTTTTGGCAATTGGAGAATCGTTAGAAATTTTCCCTTCAAACGGATCTGCCTCCGCACTACCAACGATGGTATATGTTTCTTCCTCTCCATCTGGAAGCTCGATAAAGGTTACAGAGCTTCCAAGAGAAACTGTGTCACGATCAAGTTCGTCTTCAGAGATTATCTTTGCATTACGAATCATATTTTCAATTGTCGTAATACGACCTTCGACAAATGCTTGCTCTTCTTTCGCTGAATCATACTCTGAGTTCTCAGATAAATCTCCGAAACTACGTGCAATTTTAATACGTTCTACTACTTCTTTACGTTTTACCGTTTTTAATTGCTCTAATTCCTGTTCTAATTTTTCTTTACCTGCTAATGTCATTGGAAATTCTTTTTCAATTGCCAAAATCTTCACTCCTTCAAGTATGGGATTAATAGAAAAAATAACATATATGCTCTTCTAAAAGCCCCTAATAAATTATGTATTAAAGATACTAGCACGACAACTTTGGATAGACGCGCTTTTTTTCTAATAGAATGAGTTTAATACGGATTGAGGAAAAAAGAAAGCATTTTCTACCAGATTAACCGTTCTGTTTAAACATTTTTTTACTGATTAGTGGTTTTTGTTGAAAATTGATTCCCTTTAATGAAGTTCACTTTGTTTCCTCCATTGCCTTCTAACACTCTATTCCTCTTCTTCCTGTTATCTTAACTTATTGGTACTTACATAATCATTATTGGGAAAAATGAAGCTGGGATCAAACTAAATAGTAAATCTATAAAGTCGGACTCTCTAAATGCTTTTGTCCCAGCCTAAATTTATCTAAGTACTTTTTAATGAATACTATCTATTGTTTCATAAAAGCGATTTTTGTTCAAGAATTGTTTGAATTTTTGTAACCATCAAGTCAATTGCTACATGATTATGGCCGCCTTCTGGAATGATAACATCTGCATATCTTTTCGTTGGTTCTATAAATTGATTATGCATCGGGCGAACTACATTTACATATTGTTCAATCACGGAGTCAATGGATCTTCCTCTTTCTTTGATATCTCTCATCAATCTTCTGATAATACGCAAATCAGCGTCTGTATCCACAAACAGCTTCATATCCATTAAATTTCTTAGACCTTCATCTTCTAAAATTAAAATACCTTCAACAATAATTACATCCTTTGGCTCAACTAGTATCGTTTCCTCTGAACGGGTATGCATGGCATAATTATATACAGGCTTTTCCACTGACTCATAATTTAATAATTTTTGAATGTGGCTTATTAATAACTCCGTATCAAATGCGAGAGGATGATCATAATTTGTTTTCAATCTCTCCTCAAAAGGTAAATGAGATTGATCTTTATAATAATAATCTTGTTCGAGCATCAAAATGGAATGTCCTTTAAAATGGTCAAATATAGCTTTTGTCACACTTGTTTTTCCAGAACCGGAGCCACCTGCGACACCTATTACTACTGGTTTCGGCTGCATGCTAATTAAAGCTCCTTTCGCATCATATTATTTGGATAAACAGGGTGATCCACCTTGAATTTAACAATCTGTAACGGATGTCTTGCTGCATCGATTTCGTTGCCATCTGCATCCCAAATTTTTTCAACAACCATTGTAAAATTATCGATTTCTGGACCGAAAAATTCGACTTCCTGCCCCTGTTTAAAGAAGTTTCTTTGTTGTAATGTTACCATTTTTGTATCTTCTTGATAATCCAGCACTAAACCAGCAAAGTCAAATGTAGTCTTTTTGCTATGATTTCCAAACATTTGCTCTTTATACCCTGGCTGTCCCTCAAAGAAAGCAGGTGCTGTCTCTCGATTTGCACATTTATCCAGTTCTTTTAGCCACTCCTCTTGAATGATAAAGTTGTCTGGATCAGCACAATAAGCATCAATAACTTTACGATATACACTAACAACTGTTGCTATATAATGAATAGATTTCATTCTACCTTCAATTTTCAAACTATCAATACCTAGTTCAATCATACGAGGAATCGATTCAACTAGTTTTAAGTCTTTCGGGCTCATTACAAAAGGGGCATCCCCATCCGTAAATAAAGCCTGTTCTTCTTCTCCCTCTAGCTTGTATAAATCATAGTCCCAACGACAGGATTGACAGCAACCACCACGATTTGAATCTCTAGCAGTCATATGATTACTTAATGTACAACGGCCTGAATAAGCGATGCACATCGCACCATGGATAAAGGTTTCAATTTCAATATCTACTTTTTCTTTCATTTCTTTTATTTCATCAGCACTTGTTTCACGAGCAAGCACAACACGTTCTAATCCTTCTTCCTTCCAATATTGAACAGCCTTCCAATTTGAAAGAGATTGCTGTGTACTTAAATGGACCTCAATTTCCGGTGCTACTCGTCGACAAGTTTCAATGATTAAAGGATCGGCAACTATTATTCCGTGAACACCTGCTGCCTGTAAACCTAATAAGTAATCTTCCAATCCATCGATATTTTCGTTATGTGCAAAAATATTAGTTGTTACATATACTTTCGCCTGATAATTCTTCGCAAACTCCACTCCTTCTTTCATTTCTTCAAAAGTGAAGTTTCCAGCATTCGAACGAAGTCCATACTCTTGCCCACCAATAAATACAGCATCTGCCCCGTAAGCAACAGCGATCTTTAATTTTTCTAGATTACCAGCTGGTGCTAATAGTTCCGGTTTCTTTATAATTACTCTTTTTCCATCTCTTATTTCAGAAATAGGATCTTTAACTATAGTCATTTCCCTTCTCCTCCATTTTTTAGTAAACCGTTTCTTTAAAGAAAAATCCTGTATCTAATGGTCTATTAGGTGGTTGAATTTTTTCTATTTCAGCAAGTAAATTATCTTTTTCTTCGTCATATTGACCTGGATTATTTAAGTACATGGATATTGCTTTATGATAAAAACCAGTAACTGCAATAATATATGCTGAATCTTTTAGAAGACCATCAATTTTAAAAGAGTCAACGCCAGCTTCTATAAGGTCTTGAAGCTCATCAATAATACAAATATCATTTGGACTCATAATATGCGTACCATTTTCGTCCTGAAAAATAGGGTATTTATTTGCTCTTTCTTTATCATGAAGAAATAAATTCTTATCCGTTTTGCTCGCTTCCAATTCCACTTCTTTCCCTTGATATTGGAAATAGTGTTCTAGCAAAGTACGTTTTGATTGAAACATTGTTGCCATTCCATGAACCTGAATTTCTATTTCTACTTCTGCGTTCTCTTTTGTTTCAATAATAGCATCCATGCTAATTTCTCTCGCCAGAACTGCTCTTTTCGCTCCTTTTCGCCCCCAGTAATTACACGTATACCAGTTCGTTCCTGTCGTTTCTGTACTCCAGTGTAATTTCAAGCTTGGAGCTACTTCTCTAGCAATCATTAAAACAGCTGGATCTCCATAGATAACAGCATCTGCTTTCACATCATTTAAAAAACGAAGATATTCTGTTACATCCTCTATTTTATCATTATGAAAAATAGCATTTACAGCTACATAAACCTTTTTTCCTCTTTGGTGAGCTATTTCAATCGTCTTTTTTGTTGCCTCACGATCAAATTCACCAGCTAATCTCAAACCAAATTTTTGCTCACCAATCACAAATGCATCTGCTCCATTATCAATAAGTGGCTCAATATCATTTATGCTGGTTGGCGTTACTAGTAATTCCGGTTTTTTCATGATTATCCCCTCTTTTTACTAATTGCAATACCGTCTCCGACAGGCAAAATCGCTGTGTGGTATTCCTGATTTTCCATTAGCCATTGATTGTAATTTCTTATTTTACGTACTAATTGGCGAAGGTTTCTACTCTCTATCTCCCTTTCTGCAACTAAGCCATGAAATAGTATATTATCTGTATATACGATTCCGTCAGCTGATAAAAATTGGCTGTATAGATTAAAAAACTTTTGATACTGTCCTTTTGCTGCATCAATGAAAATGGCATCAAACGGTCCATAATGTTCTACAGCGGAATCGAGTTCAAGGGCATCACCTTGCAATAAGATTATTTGTGATTCCTTTTTAAGCTTTTTTACATTTTCTTTCGCTACTAAATACCGGTGTTCGTCTCTTTCAATCGTTAATATTTGAGAAAACGGGAGTACCTCTGCCATTCTTAATGCGGAATAGCCAATTGCTGTACCAACCTCCAAGATTTTTTTAGGCTGTTGAATACGCAATAATTGTAATAATGCTTCTATTCCTACTAACTCCATGATTGGAACTTCATTTTGTCGAGCATACTCTTCTATTTCTCGCAATTGCTCATTTCTTTCTGGAATTAATTGTTCAATGTAATCCAGGATTTGTTTATTTTGCAAGGATGAGTCCCTCCTATTTTCCTTAAAGCCCTATCCTTTTTTGTCTTCTACCTAAAAATAGTTAGCTTCTGAATAAGAACCTAACAACTCATTAAATGTGTATGAAATTCGGGTAATTGACTAATATATACTCAAAAACACTTGTACTATTTTATCATAAAATATTGTTGAATGCTAATAAATCTTCGGTTATCAAAGGTAAACACCGTATAATTTTGACGAATTTTCGAACAATCTAGGATGGAAATCAAAATAGATTAAACTCGACAAAAAGACTGCAGCAATTTTTTTGCCTGCAGTCTCTTTTTTAATTATTCTCTGTAATATATTTAGCTTTCAATTCATTATGCTCATTAAGCGATTTAGAGAAGTATACTTTCCCATCTTTCGAAGCTAGAAAATATAAATAATCGGTTTCTTCCGGATGTAATGCAGCTTCCATGGAAATCGTTCCAGCATTCGCAATTGGGCCAGGCGGTAAGCCTACATTTTGATAGGTATTATATGGAGAATCTACCTCTAGGTCTTCATAAAGCACTCTATCCTTATGTTCACCTAATGCATAGAGGACAGTAGGATCTGTTTGCAGAGGCATGCCTTCTTCAATCCGGTTATAGAAGACACTTGCAATTTTTTTTCGATCCACATTTTTTGTAGCCTCTTCTTCTATTAAAGAGGACATTGTCAAGAATTGATGAACAGTTAAATCATCTCTTGCAATCTCCGTTTCATATGCATTTACGACACTTTCTGTTTTATCAAGCATGACAGAGATGATTGATTCTAGTGTTGGTTTTTCTTCATAATAAGAATATGTGGCGGGGAATAAATATCCCTCAAGTGGATACTTAATATTTTTCGCCCAAATTTCTGTTGTCAGAATATCAGGATACTGTGCCATTAACCCCTTGATAAATGTCTCATCATTTAATTGCTTCCAAATTTCTTCTTCTTTTTGATTTGTTTTCTCTGCAATAATAGCAGCTATTTCCTTGAGCTGTTTGCCTTCAGGTATTGTCATAGTAAAAACTGGCTCCTGCATAATCTTGCCTGTTTTTAAGCTTTCAATGATTTCCTGAATCGTCATGGAAGGATTCATGTGATACTCCCCTGCCATAAAATTCGACTCATTTTTAAATTTTACATAATATTTAAACACCTTCGCATTTTTTACGAGTCCATTATCTTCCAGCAATTGAGAAATAGTGCTTACACCAGAACCAATTGGAATATCAATAATAATTTCTTTATCACTGTCAGAACTAACAGGCTGAAGTGCTGATTTTATATAGAAATAACCAGAAGTCCCTACAACTGCTACAATTATAATCAATATAAGGGCAACGATCGCCACTATTCTTCTTACTAATTTCGCTTCTTGTTGTCTCTGATTTAAATTAGCTAAAAATAACTCTTTCTTACTCTTTGAAGCATTCTTTTCGTCTTTATTTTTAGTCAACCTTTTCCCTCCTTGACACACACCAATCAAACTTTTTTACATATCTCGACCTATTATACTATATTTTGCAAAGAAATTTGTAGCTTTTATCAAAATTTACCTGTCGATGGGAGGCTAACATAGCTGGATAGTAACTTAACATCAGATATTTTCCGATACTATGGCGTTTATTATGCTGATTTGAAATCGAAGGATTGCTCTATTTGTTTACATAAGCTGATAGTCAAAAAAAGTAGCAATTTATTTAGAACAGTGCAAAAAAAGAGCCCTAAATGGACTCTTTTTAACCGTAAATTATTCTTCTTCTTGTTCTGCAAGGAATGTGTTAAGCATTTCTTCAACAAGATCCCATTCTTCTTCAGTTTCAATTGGAGAAAGCTCACCGTCTCCTGTTTCCTCGTTCGGAATGAAAGAAGATGCGTGGATATCGATTTCTTCATCGTCATCTCCTTCGCCCATAGGATAGTATAATACATATGATTTTCCGAATTCATCCGATTCAAATGTAAACAGAATCTCACATAATTGTTCATTACCTTGCTCGTCTACAACTGTAATTGTATTAGTTTCACCGTGTTCCATTATTTCCACCTCATTATTTTTGGCTGTCTAAATACCCTTGCAAGATCAAGGATGCAGCCATTTTATCAATAACTTTTTTGCGTTTTTTCCTACTAACATCTGCTTCTAAAAGGATTCTCTCAGCAGCCATTGTTGTTAGTCGTTCATCCCAAAAAATAACTGGCAATTCAAATCGCTCTTCTAAAAGCTTACCGTACAATTGGCTAGCTTCACCACGAAAGCCTATACTACCATTCATATTTTTGGGAAGTCCAACCACTATTTTACCTACATCATACTCAACAATCAAGGATCCAATGCGTTCTAGACCAAATCGTTCTTTTTCTTCATCGATTTGAATCGTTTCAATTCCTTGTGCTGTCCATCCTAAAGCATCACTAACAGCTACTCCAACTGTTTTTGAGCCAACATCCAAGCCCATTACTCGCATATGTTTATTCCTCTCGTTGCTGTTTTAAATAAAACTTCACAAGTTCCTCAATGATTTCATCACGCTCTAATTTTCTGATGATATTCCGCGCATCCATATGGCGGGGAATATAAGCAGGATCCCCGGAAAGCAGATAACCAACTATTTGATTAATCGGATTATACCCTTTTTCTTGAAGTGCTTCATATACTTGATAAAGTACTTCTTTTACATCATGTTCATATGGTTCTTCTGGAAAATTGAATCTCATTGTTTTATCGAATGAGCTCATTTTGAAACACCCCATTTCCTTTTCGAACAATTTCTGTTAAGAGTTATCTACATTTTACACTACTTGTCCCTAATATCAAACGGATTTCACATAATCTTCTACAAAATCTAGGGCATCCTTTAATTTAGATGGATCCTTCCCGCCTGCTTGAGCCATATCTGGACGACCGCCACCGCCGCCGCCGCAAATAGAAGCCACTTCTTTAACAATCTTCCCTGCATGATAGCCTTTATCCATTAAATCTTTCGTAACACCAGCGATGATATTTACTTTTCCTTCATTAGCACTTCCAAGAACTAATACAACAGAGCCAATTTTTTGTTTTAATTCATCTGCCATTGTACGTAAATTATTCATATCAACATTTGGTATTGATGCTGCTAACACCGGCACCCCATTTACCATTTTTACTTTTTCTACAAGATTTCCTGCTTCTATATTACTTAGTTTTGCAGCAAGCGATTCATTTTCACGTTGTAACTGCTTTACTTCAGTAAGAAGACTTTCAATTCGTGTAGCAACATCCTTTGGACTTGTTTTTAATTTATTTGCAGCATCTTTTAATAAATGAATTTGATCTGTTAATTGTTGATATGCAGCTTGTCCAGTTACTGCTTCTATACGTCTAGTTCCTGCACCGATTCCTGCTTCTGATACAATTTTAAATAAACCGATTGCTGAAGTATTGTCTACATGACAGCCACCACATAGTTCTAAGCTATATGAGCCCACTTGAACAACACGGACGATTTTACCATATTTTTCACCAAATAGAGCCATCGCACCCATCGCTTTTGCTTCATCAATATTTTTATAATCAATTTGTACCGCGATGCTTTCCCAAATTTTTTCGTTAACGATTTTTTCTATTTCATCTAATTCCTCAGCTGTAATTTGTCCAAAATGAGAGAAATCAAAACGTAAACGATCTGGTTGTACAAGGGAACCTGCTTGATTGACATGTGTTCCTAAAACATCCTTTAGTGCCTGATGCAATAAATGAGTAGCTGTATGGTTTTTAACAATTTTGGAACGATTTTGGCGATCTACCGTAGCCTTTAATTCATCTTTAACCATAATGGCTCCTGATTCAATCGTTCCTCTATGCAAGTTTTGACCATTAGGTGCTTTTTGAACATCTTCTACCCGTATGGTTACAAGTGTTGATTTCACAATTCCCTTGTCAGCAATTTGACCGCCGCTCTCAGCATAGAATGGAGTCTTATCTAAAATAAATTGAATTTCGTCACCAGCTTCTGCTGACTCCACTTCTTCTCCATCCTTTAATAAGGCAACTATTTTTGCTTCTGTTTCCCACTGTTCGTAGCCAACAAATTGACTTTCTACCTTGATATTCCCTAAAACACCACTTTGAACTTGCATACTGTCTACTTCTTGACGAGCTTTTCTTGCGCGATCACGCTGACTTTCCATTTCCCTTTCAAAACCTTCATGATCAATGCCAAGACCTTGTTCTTCCGCATATTCCTCTGTTAGTTCAACTGGGAAACCATAGGTATCATATAAGCGGAAAATATCTTCTCCTGCTATTACGCCCTTTTCCTTTGCTTTCTCCATTACTTCAGAAAGGATTGCAAGACCTTCATTTAATGTTTCATGGAAACGTTCTTCTTCACTTTTCATTACTTTTTGAATGAACGGTGTTTTTTCCTTTACAGTTGGATAATAATCAACCATGATTTCTGCAACCACTTGAACTAATTCAAACATAAATGGACGATTAATGTTAATTTTCTTTGCATAACGTACTGCTCTACGCAATAATCTTCTTAAAACATAGCCTCTTCCTTCATTTGATGGAAGTGCTCCGTCTCCAATCGCAAAAGCAACCGTACGTATATGGTCTGCGATTACTTTAAATGCTTCATCACTTGAAGCATTCTCTCCATACTTAGCGTTTGCCAATTGTTCTGTAGCTTGTATAATTGGCATAAATAAATCTGTATCGAAGTTTGTAGGAACATTTTGAACAACAGATGCCATACGCTCCAAGCCCATTCCAGTATCTATATTCTTCTTTGGAAGTGGAGTATAAGTGCCATCTGGATTATGGTTAAATTCAGAGAACACAAGATTCCAAACCTCTAGATAACGGTCATTCTCTCCACCTGGGTATAATTCTGGATCATTAATATCGTCGCCATATTCAGGACCACGATCATAGAAAATTTCTGTATTAGGGCCACTTGGACCTTCTCCAATATCCCAGAAATTCCCTTCTAAACGAATAATTCGGTTTTCTGGTACACCAATCTTATCTCTCCATAAGAGATATGCTTCTTCATCTTCGGGATGAATGGTTACAGATAATTTTTCTTTGTCAAAGCCAATCCACTTCTCATCAGTCAAAAACTCCCAAGCCCATTCAATCGCTTCTTCTTTAAAATAATCACCAATCGAAAAATTACCTAGCATTTCAAAGAATGTATGATGACGAGCTGTTTTCCCTACGTTTTCAATATCATTTGTTCGGATAGACTTTTGTGCATTTGTTATTCTTGGATTTTCTGGAATTACCCGACCATCAAAATATTTTTTCAATGTAGCAACTCCACTATTAATCCATAATAAAGATGGATCTTCATGGGGAACTAAAGACGCGCTTGGTTCAATTGCATGTCCTTTGCTTTGGAAAAATTCCAAAAATTTACTTCTGATTTCTGCACCAGTTAAATTCTTCATCACATTTCCTCCTATTTCTCTGTATGTATTTTTTTGCAAATATAGAGTTTAACCTTTTTTCGGCATAAAAAAAACTTCCATCCCTGGACAGGGACGAAAGTATTGCTCGCGGTACCACCCTGATTATGGATAAAAGTATACGAAGATACTATAAATATATTATCCATCTCTCAATTGTCCTTAACGCGGAACACGGCAGGGATTAGCTGCATTCAAGAACTAGCTTTCAATTATCCTTCACTGAGAACTCCTTTCAGCCAAAGGGAATTCCTCTCTTTACAAGTGGTCTATAATCTACTTTTTTCTTTCATCATTTTATCCATATATGCTTCATTCGAATTATACTGATTATTAGGCAGTATTGTCAATATCGGTCTATTTATATACGTTTTATTTCCGCCTCTTTTTTCCCAAAGTGTTTTCTCATATGGATAATTGCTACTTTAGCTATAGATAATAGCGGAACAGCAACAATCATGCCAATCAATCCTCCTATTTCCTCCCCTAAAAGAAGAGCAAACATAATAAATAGTGGATGCATATGGGTGCTTTTTCCCACAATGTAAGGGGATAAAATATTTCCTTCAAGAAACTGCAGAATAATAATGATGATGACCACAATAATCAGCATTTTAACCGAAACAGTACTTGCTACAATTAAAGCAGGTATCGCACCAATAATAGGTCCAAAATACGGAATAACATTTGTCACTCCTACAATGATTCCTAGTACTAGTGCAAACTTCATATGAAAAAACCAAAATAGTACCATGGAAATGACACCAATAATTGTACAAACTAATAATTGTCCTCTTATATAGCTACCTAATGATTCGTTGACATCCTCCAAAAAGACATGAGCACTATTGCGCCATTTTTTGGGGATTAATCCATTAAAAGCTTTTCTTACCGCATCAATATCTTTAAGCATGTAAAAAGAGATAAATGGAATAAGCATAATGACAATCGAATAATTGATCATTGCCATCGCCCCATTAATTACCTTATTCACAAGGGATTCCATCTTTGTTTCAAATATGCTGATTCCTCGGTCAACTCTTTCCTGAATATTAAATGGCCAAGATTCCATTTTATCTTGAATCGAGTCAATGAGATCTTTATATTGTTCTGCAAGCTTGGGAGCACTTTCTGTCAGTTCTTCCAGCTGCTGTATAAGAATGGGGATTCCTTTATACAAGGCATATCCAATTCCACCGAAAAAAAGCATATAGATAAGTGCAACAGATAATCCTCTATGTAAACCTTTTTTATGAAGTATCTCTACAATAGGATGCAATAAATAGGTAATAAATGCTCCAATGATAAAAGGAGTAATTACTTTTGTGATAAGACTTAAAATGGGTAACCATAATGGTGATAATTTTATGAACACAAATAACACAATAAAAAGCAATAATGTAAATCCTAATCGGTAATACCATTTTATTCTTATGTCCATTTCCTTGCCTCCCTCCTAAATTATTGTGAGAGATAGAAGGAATTTTTATACACTTTCTAATCCATATCCTTCCGTTCAATAAAAAAGACTGTAGATTTTCGAACAACTCTACAGTCTTCCTCCTATACATTAGAACATTTTCATTACTTTTTTTTGCATTCTTTTTACTTGCTTCTGACTTAGCATATTATTTTTTTGCATATAGCTTATCGCTGCTACTCCAGCGCCAATAGCTAGAGCTGTGTTTATCGCTTTACCCATTTTACTATGCACCCCTTTTAATAGAAGAGAGCGCCAATCCTAAATTTGAGAAGAACCTAGCTTAATCGACGCTCTTCTTCTTCAAATAGATCGTCTAAAGAACTTAAACTACCATCTTCTTCAACTTGATGTGTATGAATAATCCCTTTTGTTAGCGATAATTCAATAAAGCAATTCCAGCAGTAGTATTGATTGATTCCAATTTTTCCAATATCTTTGCTCTGGCAATTTGGACATTTGAGCATAGGAAAACACCTCATTATATTCGTTTCATGAAATTCCGAAACACAGGAATTTCCAGGTAAGCATTCCCATTATGCTCAAAACAGCATCCATTTATACCAGAATTTCTTAGGAGTTGGCGATTATTTCATGGAAATTTAGAATCGTTCTGGAATATTCGAAGAAGAATAACATTACTATTTTTCGCTTACGAGTTAAAAACATGTAGGGCAAACTTTGGCAAAAAAAATCCCCTAAAGAGGGAATTTCATTTTACCGCATTATACTTCCATAAAGTCATATGGAGTTATATTATCCATGCCGATCATTGGGTCAATCTCATTGATTTTGCCTTCGTACAATAAATCAAAAGAATTCTCTGTGGACAGCTCTGCCTTTTCATCTGGTTTGTAGACATCTGCAAACATTTCTTTGATTTTTTCTTTTAAGGTCGTTTGACGATTTAATTCGTCATTTCTGCTGACGCCTAGTTCCATCGCTTCTATTTCACCGCAAAGAATTAAGAATTGTTTACTTCTTGTGATGCCCGTATAAATGAGATTTCGTCTTAACATCCGATAATAGCTTTTAACTATTGGCATAATGACGATTGGAAACTCGCTTCCTTGTGATTTATGGACAGAACAACAGTAAGCAAGCGTTATTTGATTCAAATCCTGTCTCGTATACGTCGCTTCTATGCCATCAAAAGAGACAATAACCATATCTTGTTTTTCTGTATTTTCCTTCGCATAAAAAATCGATACAATTTCCCCCATATCACCATTAAAAACATTGCTTTCTGGTTGATTGACAAGCTGAAGTACTTTATCACCAATTCGGTATGTAACCTCTCCAAATTTCAGCTCTTTCCTGGTGCCATCAGGATTAGGATTTAATATCTCCTGTAATATGGCATTCAATCGATCGATCCCCGCTGGTCCTCTATACATCGGAGCCAATACTTGTATATCCATAGGGGCAAACCCTTTATTTTTGGCATTTAGAACAATTTTTTCAATCGCTTGCGGAATCTGATTGGAAGAGCATTTTATAAAGGAGCGATCTCCCTGTGGTGTAAGTAAATTGGCTGGCAGCTGTCCTTTTTTCATTTCATGAGCCAGTTCGATAATCGAAGAGCCTTCTGCTTGGCGATAGATATCTTTCAATTTAACAGTTGGGATGCAAGCTGAATCAAGTAAATCCTTTAGTACTTGTCCAGGCCCTACGGATGGAAGCTGGTCTTCATCCCCTACTATTATCACTTGAATATGTTCTGGTAAAGCTTTAAATAATTGATGAGCTAACCATATATCAACCATCGACGTTTCATCCACAATGAGAATCTTTCCCTCAAGAGGATGATCCTCATCTCGCTCAAATGTACCTGTACCATTCCACCCTAATAAGCGATGAATGGTAACTGCCGGTAAACCTGTAGACTCTGCCATCCGCTTTGCTGCTCTACCGGTAGGTGCAGCAAGAATAAAAGGATAAGGCTCATCATTTTTATAATCTTTCGGATCCAAAGAACAGCCATGCAATTCTCCATACAATTCAACAATTCCTTTTATTACTGTCGTTTTTCCTGTACCAGGACCCCCTGTTAATATAAGCATCGGAGACATCAACGCCGTTTGAATTGCTTCTCGTTGGGATGGGGCATACTGGACACCAATACGATCCTCCAAATTTCCTAATGCTAGAAGAAATTCCGACTCTGGAAATTGGTCTTTGTACTCCGACTGTTCCATTACTCGCTTAATATTTCTTACAAGTCCTTTTTCTGAGAAAAATAAGGAAGGCAAATATATTTTCTTATTTTCGACTATAATTTTCCCTTCTTCTTCCAACTGGATAATTTGATCTGCTATTTGCGAAAATTCAATCTCCTCTTTTTGATTTTCTTCCAGTAGTGTTTTCACTTTTTCTAGCAAATGTTCAGCATGAAGGTAAACATGTCCCTCTTGATTACTGCTTAACTCTAAAATATATAAACACCCTGCTTTTAATCGGTCAGGGTGATTTCCTATAATCCCTATTTGTGCCCCTAAATCATCCGCTTTACCAAATCCTATCCCTTCTATATCTTCCACCAATTTATAAGGATTGGTCTGCACAGTTTCTATTGTATTTTCTTTATATACTTGATAAATTTTCATTGATAATTGTGGACCAAATCCAAATTGATTGAGCGAAACCATTGCTTGTTCTAAGCCCTGGTTTTTCATTAGCGTATCATATAATACCTTTGCCTTATCTGGAGCAAGTTTAGGCACCGTATCCAAAATGGACGGCTGATTCATAATTTTAGAAATTGCTTCTTCTCCCAATGTTTCTACAATATTTTCAGCAGTTTTTTCCCCAATCCCCTTAAACAGATTGCTGGATAAATATGCGATGATTCCTTGCTTTGTCTGTGGCATCTCTTTTCGAAAGGAAGTTGCTTGCAGCTGTAGCCCAAATCTTGGATGCTCTTTAAAATCACCATAGAATGTATAAGTTTCTTCCTCATTCATCTTTGGCAAATAGCCTGTAATAACTGCTTCTTTATCATCGTAATCATGATTGGTTTCGTCTACTCTTATTCTTATAACAGAATAGAGATTTTGTTCATTATGAAAAATAGTAACAAGGTGACGTCCCTTTATGTACTTTTTTTCTTTTTCAAAAAGATCCAAAGAATTTTGCTCGTTCAACTGTCATCCCCCTTTCACTTTTTACTTTGAAAATTATTTTCCTTCTATTATTTGCTTCCCATAGCCAGCAAGAAGATGATCTGGCTGAATTTCTAGAGCCTTATCAAACATTTCTTTTGCTTTCTCTGACTCTTCTTTAAAACCATATGCAACCCCTAAATTATAGTATGCATCAGCGTGAGTAGCATCTAATGAAATACATGCTTGAAATTGCGTGATTGCCTCATCGATATATTCACTTTGTGCTAGGCAAAGACCTAATTGGAAATAAGCCTCAGCATCTTGATTATTTAATTCAACTGCACGTTGAAAATAAGGAATAGCAAGCTTCCCCTTTTCTAAACCAACATATGTTAATCCTAGCATAAAGAAATTATCACTTGTTTCTAATCCCTTTGCTAGTGCTTGTTCAAACATTGTTTTAGCAGATTCCAAATCTTCTTTCTCATAGTAAACTGCGCCTGCACTATAATAAGCTGCAGCAGTAGTATCATCTATTTCAATCGCCTTTTGATAAAAGGACAATGCTCTTGTGTCATCTCCTAAAGCTGATAAGACATTTCCAAAATTCACATAAGAAACAGCATTTTGGGGATTTTTCTCTATTTCGTCCATAAAAAACTTTGCTGCTTCCTCCCATTTTCCCTCTTGCATATATTGTATTCCTAATTGACTATTATCCATCTTAAACACTCCATTTCTTATTGGTAGTATAGCATATTTTTAAATAAAATTCGGTTAAACAACAGCCAAAAGAAACTAGCAAATATCCTTAAAGCAGTGGATATTGCTAGCTTCCTTTGACTTTTCTAAAATAACTGCCGACTAACTATTATTAGCCGACACCTATTATTACCCAACATATGTTAATCTTTCACTATCTCGGAACACTTTATCAATCGTTCCGCCACCTAAGCATTCTTCTCCTTGATAGAATACGACTGCTTGTCCTGGAGTTACAGCACGAATTGGTTCATGGAAAATAACTTTCACTGTTTTTTCATCGATAACCTCAACCGTCACTTTATTGTCTGGCTGACGGTAACGGAATTTAGCTGTACATTCAAAAGATGTACCAATTCTATCGTTCGATACCCAGCTAACATTCGTTGCAATAATGCTGTCAGAATAAAGTAATTCATGATGGAATCCTTGTCCAACATATAGGACATTTCGTTGTAAATCCTTGCCGATTACAAACCAAGGATCTCCACTTCCACCAATGCCTAAACCATGTCTTTGCCCAATTGTATAATACATAAGTCCATCATGGCGGCCAACTATTTCTCCATCCATTGTTTCCATATTCCCTTTTTGAGCAGGAAGATATCCACTTAAGAATTCTTTAAAATTACGTTCTCCGATAAAACAAATACCTGTACTGTCTTTTTTCGTAGCAGTTGCAAGATTTGCTTTAGCAGCAAGTTCGCGAACCTTTGATTTTTCCATTCCACCAATAGGAAACATTACTTTGCTTAATTGTTCTTCTGTTAATTGATTTAAAAAGTACGTTTGGTCTTTATTATCATCTTTCCCTCTAAGCATGCGCACTTGTCCATCTTCTCTAACAACTTGTGCGTAATGTCCTGTTGCTAAATAATCTGCCCCAAGACTCATCGCATGCTCTAAGAAAGCTTTAAACTTAATTTCTTTATTACACATAACATCAGGGTTAGGCGTTCTACCTGCTTTATACTCTTCTAGGAAATAAGTAAATACTTTATCCCAGTATTGTTTTTCAAAGTTTACTGCATAATAAGGAATTCCTAGTTGATTGCAGACGCGGATAACATCTTCGTAATCTTCTGTAGCTGTACAGACACCAAATTCATCTGTATCATCCCAGTTTTTCATGAAAATTCCGATTACATCATATCCTTGTTCTTTTAAAAGAAGTGCTGCAACAGACGAGTCAACTCCACCGGACATCCCTACTACAACACGTGTATCTTTTGGTGCTTTTTCCATTTCTATTTCCCCTTCAGCCCTTCCCTTTTCATGGAAGGGAAGGTTATTATTTTGTCAGACGGTTAATGATTTTAACTAACTCATGACCGACCTTTTCTATTTGTTGTTCTGTATTATTTAAACCAAAGCTAAATCGAATCGAATTTTTTGTTCTTTCCGATTCTTTTCCAAACATACTCACTAAAACATGGGATGGTTCAATTGATCCAGCCGTACATGCTGAACCACTAGAGGCAGCAACACCAGCTAAGTCTAGATTAACTAACATCGCTTCAACATTTGTACCTGGAAAGCTTAAGTTTAAAACATGTGGTAGGGTATTATCAACTAATCCGTTTTGCTCAAACGAAATATTATTTTCCTTTAAGATTTCAATCAGCATTTCCTTATATTTTTTATATTGCTCTCTCTTCTGTACTCTATCCTGTTCAGCAATTTCTACCGCAAGCTGAAATCCAGCTACAGAAGGTACATTTTCTGTCCCAGCTCTTCTTTTTTTCTCTTGCTCTCCACCAAATAGTTGGGGATTAAGCTTTATACCGTTTCTTACATATAAAAACCCTATTCCTTTAGGTCCGTTAATCTTATGAGAAGATACAGATAAAAGATCGATATGCTGTTCTTTCACATCAATTTCTTCTAAACTATAGGCTTGTACAGCATCTGTATGCAATACAGCTGGATGATCTTTTAACATTAAACCAATTTCCTTAATTGGCTGAATGGAGCCTACTTCATTATTGCCATACATAATAGTAACAAGAATGGTATCTTCTCTTAATACCGTTTGAAATTCATTTAAATCAATTACTCCATTTTCGTTTACAGGAAGATAAGTAATTTCATAGCCTTTTTTCTCTAATTCCTGGCAGGCATGCAATACAGCGTGATGCTCGATTTCTGTCGTAATAATATGTTTTCCTTTAGCTTCTTTGCTCTCTGCAATTCCAAAGATTGCGTAATTATCAGCCTCTGTGCCACCACTCGTGAAAATAATTTCATTTTCATGTGCACCAATGCTAGAAGCAATTACTGCTCTTGCATTATCTAAAATATTTCGAGCCTGTCTTCCATAAGAGTGAATACTAGAGGGATTTCCAAATTGGTCTTTCATGATTTCATACATTCTGTCAATTACTTTTGGATGCATGGGCGAAGTCGCCGCATGATCCACATAAATATGTTCCAAGTTATTCACCTACATTTAGTTAGTTATCTTTTGTAATCACTATTTACACATATTTGTTGTTTTTACAGGTTAATGTAAAAACCAGTCCGTGCCATACGTTTCAAATACTATCGAAATAAAATAATTTCAAAAAATTTTTATATATAAAACATATAACCATCCGTACTGCCATCTTCTTTGTGATTAGCGAGGTCTTCAATTGTTGTTGAATCCAGCACATCCTTTACCGCATCTCTGATTTTCATCCATAATGCTTTTTTGGCTGGTTCCTCATCTTCAATTCCTTCTACTGGGCTAATAGGTCCTTCTAATATGCGGATAATATCTCCAGCTGTTATTTTATTTGGATCATCTCCTAAAACATAGCCGCCATAAGCTCCGCGAATACTGCGTACATATCCTGCGTTACGCAATGGTGCAACTAATTGCTCCAAATAATGTTCCGAAAGATTATTTGCTTGTGCAATGGACTTTAAAGAAATCGGTCCTTCTCCATGTTTCTTTGCTAATTCCATCATAATCGTTAATCCATATCTTCCTTTAGTCGATATCTTCATTATTTTGCCTCCCGCTCCATTTTCGGTTGTTGAATGTTTTTCCCTGTTCTCACGTTTCGATTCAATATATAGGCCGTCCATTTTGTACACTGTGGAATACTCCACCCGGCAATTCTCCCTATTAAGATAGCATAAATAATGGTTCCCCATGAAACCGGTCCACCTAAGATCCATCCTATTATTAAAACCATGGCTTCCATAAATAATCTAGTCTTCGCAATGCTTCCACCAAATTTTTCAGACAAGACAATCATTAAACTATCTCTTGGGCCTGCCCCAAGTTTTGCAGAGATATAGATTCCCATTCCATATCCCATTATGATTAATCCTATTAAAAACATGATCCATCTGTTAAATAGTGCCGATGGAGTAATCATAATAGGAAGAAGCAAAAAGAAATCAATAAATATTCCTACTAGCACCATATTTAATAGTGCTCCAAATGGCGGGAACTTTTTAGAAAGAATGGCTGCAATTAATAATATAAAAAATCCGACTATAATTGCCCAGCTACCAATAGTTAAGCCAAATTGAATATGCAATCCAATATTTAAAATGTCCCAAGGGGCTGATCCTAAATTTGCTGTAATAACTAAAACAATACCTAATGACATAATCAAAAGCCCTAAAATAAAAATGATTAGTCTTTCAACTGGTTTATCCTGGCTTATTAAAGATTTCATTTGCTGCCCCTTTTACTTTTCCTATATTATGTGTTTCTATCTGTCTAATTACCATTAAGCATTATAGCATATTTACTAATGAATTGTTGAGAAGAAAACCTAGTCTCCGTTCAATATCCAGTATAATTATTTTATTTCCTATCTATTCAATAGGGTATCATATTTTTTCCGTTTCTATCTAATCAGCGGATTATTGTATTTCTATTTAACCTGCTTTACTATTATTTTTAGTTATGGCATCTACTCATCCATGGAAAAAGAAAGAATTTCTTCTCTGAAAAAGAAGAAATTCTTAACGGTTATTGTTTTTCTTCCATTATCCTAATTGCTGATAAAACCATAATTTTTATTCCATGAAGCAAGCTATTTAACTGAAAATGCATGTCTGGATGATGGAGACCTGGCTCTAAATCAGTTCCTAAGCCAATCATTGTTGTTTGAAGATGGCTATTTGCTTTCGAATAATAATGAAAATCTTCCCCACCAGGTGTCACCGGTGGTTTAACTAACCCTTTCTCGCCAAGGATCTCTTTAATGCTCTTAGCTACTATCCCTTCCATCCATTTATTAGGGTTTGCTGCAGGCATTTCTGATAATAATTCTAATTCTACTTTTGCACCATTTACTTCTCCAGCTAATCTTATTTCGCTTTCTAGTTTAGCAATAAGTTCCTCCATTGCCTCATTCGTTTGTGCTCGAACATCTAGTCCAAACTCCGCATAATCTGGAATAATATTAAAATTCTTTCCTCCCGCTTGAGCAAATGTTAATTTTGCCGATGCCGGAATAACCGGATTTAACGGGATGGAACGAATAGCTAAATTAATTGCTGTTAGGCTATCAATCACATTTATTCCTAAATGAGGTCTTGCTGCATGTGCCTGCATTCCATAAATTTTCCCTTTAATGCTTGCTGCTGCTCCATGATAAATAGCTGGAGAGCATTCGCCAAATCTCATTTCCTGAATTGGTCGTACATGTAGCCCTAATAAATAATCCACATCTTCTAAAAGTCCTTTATTGATAAAAGAAATCGCGCCACCACCAGTCTCTTCTGCTGGCTGAAAAAAGCATTTAATGCTAGCTGTTGGTTCTACGCCTAATGCCTTTAAACATTTTAATGTAAAAATTAAAATAGTCGTGTGTGCATCATGACCACAGGAATGATTTGCTTTCCATTCTCCGTTCACTTGCTGCCATAAAGCATCCATATCTGCGCGAAGACCTATGACAGGTCCGTTTCCATCCCCAAAAGAACCTACTATTCCTGTCTGATCATCAAATATTTCATAAGGAATCGATAGCTTCTCTAATTCACCCTTTATAAATTTTGTGGTTTCTATTTCTTCCCAACTTATTTCAGCATTTTCATGAAGATAGTGATACATTCCCAATATATTCTCTCTTTGTTGGTCTACCCAATGGTCTATTTCTTCCCGCATTTTCACCCTCCTATTGTTATTCCACTACACAATTATTATTGATTCCTTAATTATGAAAGTTTTTTTGTTAAACAGAGCTAACAATATAATAGTTCACTAACTTATTTGTTGTTTGAAATGATTTCACCTTATACCCCTTTTTAAACAGAAGCATAAATGCATCTCTTAGTATGAAACGCCACTTTTCTGCTATCATAAAGTTTCTTTCTTTTATCATATGTATATTGTTTGGAACAGGAATCTTATAATAATCAACTTGTTCAGAAATTGTTTCTAACGAGGAGGGGCTAGGTATATCTTCAACCATCTTCCATGAAACACAAGATTGAATTTGCTCTTCTAGTGGAACATAATCAACAGAACTTTTTTTAAGATCCCATTCTAATACAAATCTGTCAGAAGGTAAGCCACCATTTAATTCATCATTCATTATTCCGTAATGATTAGGATAATAGGTTTTTACTATCCCGCCAAGTTTTGCAATATTAAGATAGGCATTCCTTGATTCTAATGGATCAAAAGTCCATATGATTTTTTTGTATCCCTGTCTTAATGCTAGTTCTTTTTGCTTTACTTTCATCTTATAGCCTAATCCACCATCTCGAATTTGTTGCTTAACAGCCATCATATGTGACACTAGATAGGCTTCATTTTGATAAAATCCAGGAAACCCATAACAAAAGCCAACTAATTCTTCCTTCAAAAACACTCCAATGATGATTCCGCCGTTATGAAGAGAAGCGACTAAAAATGGATAAGGCGTTGTATTCTTTTTGTTCCAAACGTCATCTTGAAATTCTACGACCTTTTGTATGTCTTTTTTATCGGTGACCTCTCTTATTATATAGGGATGCATCCATCATTTCCCTCCCAATCTCTCATACGGTTTTACTTTCATAAACTTTCGTAGTTAACAAGTATTTATTAATGACTTCCTTATTCAACTTAAAACCAATACCATCACCAGTCGGAACATCAATCTCTCCTGGCCTAGACAAAGTAACCTCTGGAAAAATAATATCTTCTTTCCAATATCGATTAGATGCAGATGTGTCTCCAGCGATTGTGAAAGAAGGTAGGGTTGTAATGGCAATATTGTGGGCTCTTCCAATTCCACCTTCCAGCATCCCTCCACACCAAACTGGAATGCTATGTTTTTCACATAAATCATGTATTTTTTTGGCTTCTGTCAGTCCCCCAACGCGACCAATTTTAATGTTAATAATTCTACAGCTTCCTAGTTCAATCGCTTTGCGTGCATCTTCTACCGAATGAATACTTTCATCTAAACATATAGGGGTTGCAAGCTCACTCTGTAATATCGAATGATCAATAATATCATCATAGGCTAACGGCTGTTCAATCATCATTAATTTAAGTGGATCCATTTCTTTCAGTCGCTCAATATCTGCTAGCGTATATGCAGAGTTAGCATCAGCCATTAAAGGAATATCGTAGCCAAATGTTTCCCGAATTTTAGTCAATGGCTCTAAGTCATATCCTGGCTTAATTTTTACTTTGATCTTTTTATAGCCTTCCGATAGGAATCGATCCACTTTTGATAGGAGCTTGTCTGTCGTCTCTTCGATACCTATACTTACTCCTACAGCAATGGATGAGCTTACTCCACCCAGTGCTTTTGAAAGAGAAATCCCCTTTTTCTTACTATATAAATCCCACACAGCTCCTTCTAATGCTGCTTTTGCCATATTATTTCGTCTAATAGGCGCAAATCTTTTAGTAACATCATCTGGATGATTAATTTCCTCTTTTAACAATAGTGGAATTAGAAATGCATCTAGCATATAGGAAACAGTTCCTGTTGTTTCTTCACTATAGGTTGGATCTGGCAAAGCAACAGACTCCCCATACCCAATGTGCTCGCCACTAAATATTTTTATAATGAGAAAGTCCTTCTCTAAGAGTTTCCCAAAGCTTGTCTCAAAGGGACTCACCAATGGCATTTTTACATGTTGAACTTCTATTTTATCGATTTTCACCTTTTCACGTCCTTCTCTTCTATTCTCTTTCTTCTATTTTAATAGTTATTTGAATTTTGTGTACACTTTTTCATTCGATTTTCGAAATTTTTTCTAGTAAAAAGGACGTTAACATTTCAGACACGTCAAAAAAGGATAGAAAATCTTATCTATCCTTTTTAAAACCAGCTAATTTTTCATAAATTGCACCAAGTTTCTTCTCTTCTCCTGCTTCTGTTGGATGATAATACTGTGTTCCTTTGAGCTTCTCTGGTAAATATTCTTGATCGACCCAACCACCAAATGTTCCAATGGGATGGTCATGTGGGTAAATATAGCCAACATGTCCTAGCTTTTTGCTTCCTTCATAATGTCCATCTCTTAAATGCATGGGAATATCTCCAACTCTGCCACTGCGGACATCTGCTATTGCTGCATCTAATGCTTTATAGGCAGCATTGGATTTAGAAGATAAACACATCTCAACCACTGCTACAGATAGAGGAATTCGCGCTTCTGGAAGCCCTAATCTTTCACTCGCTGTTACAGCCGCTAATACATTATTCCCGACAGATGTTTTCGCAAGGCCAATATCTTCATAGGCAATTACGAGTAATCTTCTATTTACTGCCACCAAATCTCCTGTTTCAAGTAAATGGGCCAGATAGTAAAGGGCTGCGTCGACATCACTACCACGGATGCTTTTTTGAAGACTAGATAAAAGGTTATAGAAATGCGAACCTTTTTTATCGCCAAAAACGCCAACCTTTTCTATCATTTGGTCAATTGTTTCATCCTTGATAGTAAAAATGCCGTCCTCTTTATCTGATGAATAGACAATAGACTCTAGAAGAGTTAATGATTTTCTTGCATCCCCATTTGTACCTTTTGATATTCGCTTAATTTGCTCCTCCCTAATTTGAATGGAAAGATTTCCTAGACCTCTTTCCTCTTTTAAAGCTCGATGCAATAATTCTTCTATATCGCTATCTGTTAATCTTTTTAACTGTTTAATTTGACCACATCTGCTTCTGATCGCAGGGTTCACATCATGAAAGGGATTTTCTGTTGTTGCACCTATTAGAACAATATCCCCTCTTTCTACATGGGGTAATAAATAATCCTGCTGGGCTTTATTAAAACGATGAATTTCATCTAAAAAAAGAATGACTTTACCTGTTAATCTTGCTTCATCCACTACAGCTTCTACATCCTTTTTTCCTGATGTAGTCGCATTTAGGGCAATAAAGGGAAGCTTTGTTGTACCAGCAATGGCAAAAGCAATCGAGGTTTTGCCAATTCCAGGTTCACCATATAGAAGCATAGATGGAACATGTCCATTTTTAATCATTTTATATAAACTTGTTGTTTTACCAATAATTTCTTTTTGACCAACTACTTCATCAAGATTAGTAGGGCGCATTCGATATGCAAGTGGTTCCCCGTTCATTTATACACCTTCTTGTTTAACTTCTTTCATTTATTATATCGTAAAAGAAGAACAGAAGAAAAAAGAATGAAAGTCAAAAGAACCTTCATTCAAAAAATTATGCTGCCACATCTCTCTTCTTAAATACCCAAAAGGCTAAACCAATGAACACAATAAAGTAAACGGATAGCATAGTAATGGAGAAAGTCAACGTCATGCCGCTTACCAATGGTGTTCCTTCAAAATACTGTGTCAAATCTGTATTAGCAAATAATAAAAATTTAGCCCAATCAAACCAATTGGCTAACAATACGGTTACTGTACTCCCCATAAACATTAAGAAAATGGAAATACCGATTGCAAGAGAACTGTTCCGGAAAACTGACGATATCATAAACGCCATCGTAGTAAGCATAAGGAGACTAATTGAATTTAGCCCATAAAAACTAATTAAATGAAGGAGCATACTTTGTTCCTTCACTATCCCATTATTGTAAAGTAAATACGGATATGCATCATCTGGAAGACCAAATAAAATAGCTCCTAGAATAAACGAAAAGGCAAACACGACAAGTATGGATAACAAACCGAATAGCAATACCGTTAAATATTTGGATAGTAATATCTTCGATCTGTTCAAAGGTCGGATAAGCAGAAGCTTTACTGTTCCCCAATTAAACTCATTTGCGACTATTCCAGCAGCTATAATAATCGTAAATAAACCGGAGATACTAATTAACTGGATACAATCAGAAACAAAATCCCATGCAGAATACTCTACATTTGTACTATAATCATGCTTTATTCGATACTCATTTATCGTCATTTCCTTTGTATAATATTCTCTCATTTCTGTTGGAAGATGTTCATCCTCAAGCATTTCTTGGTAGCGTTTATTTTCCAATTCAAGTCCATGCTTCCAGTTTTCATTATCTGGAACAGAAAAACCGCTAGATTGATATTTATTAAATGCTCCAAATAGTAGAACAGCAAGTAATAAGATACCAATCATCACCAGAGTTGCTGGACGTTTCCAAATTTTCATCCATTCATTCCTTATTAACTGAATCAAAATTATTCTCCCTCCTTTTGATTAGTCAATTCCAAGAATCGATCCTCTAATGTTTTTGAAACTTCTCTTATTCCAAAAATATCAATATTGTGTATAACAAGGGTTTTAATTATTTCTGGTATTTTTTCCTTCGTTACAGTTATTAAAAGTCCTTGTCCCCTTTTAATACATAGCACATCAGGTGAAATTTCTTGTAAGTGATTTATCGCTTCATCAATAGGATTTAGCTCTATTTCAAACACTTGCTCAACGGCAACAAAGTCCTTGACTAATTGTACATCAACTAGTCTCCCATCTTGAATTATGCCAATTCGGTCACACATCATTTCCATTTCAGATAATAAGTGGCTTGAAACAATTACTGCCATATTTCTTTCTCTTGCTAGCATTCTTAAATGATCCCTAATTTCTCGAATCCCGGCTGGGTCTAAACCATTTGTTGGTTCATCTAAAATCAATACCTTCGGATCATGCAAGAGGCTTTGAGCAAGACCTAATCGTTGTCTCATTCCGAGTGAATATGTACGCACTTTGTCATGGATTCGGTCTGTTAATCCAACTAATTCAACAGTTTCCATTATTTTCTCTTTAGATATCCCCTTCATCATTCTTGCATAATGTATGAGATTCTCATACCCACTTAAAAATTTATACATCTCTGGATTCTCTACAATTGCTCCTACATGCTTTATTGCTTTCTCAAATTGATCGCGGACACTCTCGTTACAAATATAAATATCTCCATCACTCATATTTATTAATCCAACAATCATACGTATTGTTGTCGTTTTACCTGCACCATTTGGACCAAGAAAGCCAAATACTTCTCCCGCTTCTACCTGGAAACTTAAAGAATCAATTATTTTTCTACCCTTTATTACTTTAGAAACATTTTTTAGTTCTACAACGGAAGACAATATCACTACCTACCTTTCGTTATTTTATATTTTCTTCATCACTCAACTATCTATTTTTTATTAGCCTTATTAAAGAAAACTTGGAATCTAACTCATTGTATTAGTTTACTATTTGGATCACACTGATACAATAGGCTATGTTCATTGCTAATGGACAGTTTCTCTATTAAAACAAAAGGATGACCTCTATTGTTCATGAGATCATCCTTTTTTAATTTTAACTATTATTTAAAGAATGGCCAAAATAAAAGCTTATTTTTCATCCTTAACACGTGTAATTTTTATATCCGTTAATAGCTCTTTAACAACATGACTCGCCATTATTAAACCAGCTACAGAAGGAACAAAAGCATTAGAAGAAGGCGGCATTTTCGCCTTTCGAATTGGCGCATTATCTTTTCCGACCACTTTACGAACATCTTCGAGAATGACTATTGGACTTTCATCAGAGAATACAACATTAATCCCTTTTCTAATTCCTTCTTTACGAAGTCTTGTTCGAATTACCTTTGCAATTGGATCTGTATGTGTTTTACTGATGTCTGCAATTTGAAAACGGGTTGGATCCATTTTATTTGCTGCTCCCATACTTGAAATAATTGGGATATTTCTTTGTAAACATTCTTTCATTAAATGTATTTTATAAGAGATTGTATCGGAAGCATCCATTACAAAATCTAAGCCATATGCAAAAATTTCTTCATACGTTTCTTCTGTATAGAACATTTTCAACGCAATTACTTCACAGTCTGGATTAATATCTGCGATACGTTCTTTCATAATATCTACTTTAGGACGACCAACAGTGGATAATAATGCAATTACCTGTCTGTTGACATTCGTAATATCTACATCATCTTTATCGATTAAGATTAATCTTCCTACGCCTGAACGAGCTAACGCTTCTGCAGCAAATGAACCTACGCCCCCGATTCCTAGAACAGCCACAGTGCTGTTTTTCATCGTCTCTAGCCCTTCTTTACCAATAGCTAACTCATTTCTCGAAAATTGGTGCAACATTTGTTTTCAACTCCATTTAATTTTTCCTAAGCAATTATGTTTACATATTCCCTTATCAGGAACTTTCATTCAGAAAGAATAAATTATTACTTATGAAATATATCATAAATTTTTATCAGCTACCACTACCCTTTCCTTGTTCCCGATAAGAATTAAATTTTATTACTCTCCTTTTATGATAGCTGTTAATAATGAGCGTTTTCTTAAAACAGCAATGGAACAAAATATATCATTCAGTCTGCGGTTAATTACCACAACCGTCTTTTTCAACATTCATAAAAAACCCAAACAATTATATGAAGCATTTGGACTAACCTAAAATAGCGAGACAATATAAAACACCTCCAAAATGGCAATACTTGAGATAAGTATTGTGACATTATTCGGAGGTGTTTTTGCGTGGGCAAAAAAACTGTATATACAAAAGAGATTAAATGGGCGGTAGTAAGAGA